>CAYTDU010000356.1:0-5886 GCA_964436395.1 uncultured Gemmatimonadaceae bacterium
AAGGAATTGCCCGGTCCACCGGCTTTTCGGCGCGTGAACTCCGCTCGATTCAGAGCATCGTGATTGCGAATCAACAGACGCTGATGGAGGCATGGGATGACTTCTTCGCCGATTGAGATCCGCCCACTTGCACGTTCAGTAGCCGTCACCGACGACGAGTTGACAGTGTGGCTAGCAGATGGCCGCGCGATCACCGTCCCGTTGGTGTGGTTTCCAAGACTTCTTGGCGCAAGCCCCGAAGCTCGGGGGCAGTGGGAGATACTGGGAGACGGTGAGGGCATTCATTGGCCGGAGGCAGATGAGGATTTGAGCGTCGAGGGGCTTCTGGCTGGAAGCCGCGCAAGAGGAGCCTCCTAAGGCGAATCCCCCCCACAAAGGCAGTCCGCGAGCCTCATGCTCCGCCAGGCCACTCCCCCTTCGCGGGCTGTAGGCCAAAAAAGAAGCCTACGGCCCGCTCCGGTGGCTGGCCTGGCTGCGCTGCAAGCATTGTGAGGAGCGAGTTGCCCCCTCCCCTACTCTGCCTTCAACACCTCTACCGGATCGACACTCATCACGCGCCGCGCTGGAACGTACGCGGCGGCCAGACAAATCGCCGTTGTGAGTGCACCTACCAGCCCGTAGATGAGTGGGTCGGACGGCGAGACTCCGAACAGGAAATCTCTGAGTAGTCGCGAGACCCAGAATGCGCTCAGCAGGCCGAGTGCTGTGCCAATGAGACCGGTCAAGAGCGTTCCGCCGACTGTCGAACGAACCAGTCGCCGTTCCCTGGCGCCGAGCGCCACTCGGATGCCAAACTCTCTGTAGCGACGCGTGACGCTCCTGGCCGTTACTCCGAAAATGCCCGAAGCCGCCAGTAGGGCAGCGCAGATGCTGAACAACACAATCACTACGGTTCGGAATCTCTCCTCTCGTGCCGACTCGGAGATCAATGCCGAAATTGTGGTTGTTCGCGTGATCGGAGCATCGGCGGCAATGCTCCAGACAGCATCGCGGAGTTGGGGGAAGAGTGACTCGGGTTCCACCTGTGTTTTCAACACAAAGCTCAGCCGGCTGCTCGTGAACTGCAACGCGGAGACGTACGCCGTGGGACGCACCTCGGCATTCATCGATTCGTAGCGTACGTCGCCGACTATGCCAACCACATTGAATGACCTCGGCCCGCGACAGAATTCCGACCCGAGAGCAGCGCCCGGAGGCCAGAACCGCCGAGCCATCGACTCGCTGATCACCGCCACAGGCAACGTATTTCTCGTGTCGGAGTCTGATAGCATCCTCCCGGCGACAAGCGGGACTCCCATGGCCTCCAGGAATCCGGGAAATACGGACGGCATGAAAGCGTGAGGAGTCGATCCATCTTCCTGGCTATCCCACCCCTCGATCTTTAGCTCATAGAACGACGGAATTCCGGTGAGAGGCATGGTGGACGACCCGCTCACGTTTGCGACGCCCGGGACCGCAGCAAGAGTAGAACGAATTTCCTCTAGCGTGCTCAAACGTGCCTGTGGGTCGGAGTAACGTGAGTTTCTGTGAGCGGGTAGTTCGACTCTGACCTCGGCCATGTACTCCCGATGGAATCCGAGGTCCGTGCCGAGAATGTTGCCGAGGCTCCGAATGAGAAGTCCACAGGACACCAGCAGCACTACGGTGAGCGCAATCTCGAGTGAGACGATCAACCGCTGCGAGAACGATTCGCCTCTTTCCAGGTTGTTCTTCCTTCGTTGCAGCATTTCGTGGATTGCCTCGAAAGACAGCCCCAGGGACGGAAGCACGCCGAAGACGGCACCGGTGACCAGGCCAACCACTATGGTGAACGAGAGCACGGTTCCATTGACGCCCACTCCCTCTATGCGCGGCAGTGGAGGCGCAAGTGTCATCAGGAAACGAGTGCCGCCGATTGCGAGAAACGCACCTATGAGACTCGCCAGCACACCAAGCAGTGCGCTTTCGGTGAGCAACTGACGCACGACTCGCATGCGTCCGGCGCCGAGTGCTGCGCGAGTCGCGAATTCGTGGCGGCGCGACGTGACCTCGCCCAAGATCAGCAACGAGAGGTTCCCGCACGCGATCAACAGGAGCACAAACGACGCGGCCAGCAGCAGCATCAGCGGCGCTTCGAATCCGAACGACTCGGCTTCCGCTCTGGGAACCAGCCACGCGCCCTTCGCCGAAAGCTCACGATCTCCGCGGATGAGAGCATCGGTTTGTTCCGTAGCCTGGTCGATGGTGACACCGGGCTTCATTCGTGCGACGGCCTCGAAACTGTGATCTTCCGGCCCCAGAGTTGCGCCATTTGCGCCCACGGGAATCCAAAACGGGCGCGTTCCGCCGGCGGCGTACTCCTCCAAATTCCTGAGACGGAAATCCGCTGGTAGAACGCCAACCACATCGAAGGCCATTCCGTTCAGAGTGATAGTCCGGCCCAGGACGTTCGGATCGCTACCGAATCGCTCTGCCCAGAATTCGAAACTCAGAATTGCCACGCGAGGCGCGCCGCGACCCACTTCCTCCGGCAGGAAGAAACGCCCCAACTCGGGATGAAAGCCCAGCAGCGAAAACAAAGACGGCGACGCTATCCCGGCATACACACGTTCTGGAGTATCGAGGCCAGTAAGCGTTGTGGTGGTGTACCCGTACAGCGCAACGTCATCGAAGACTGTTTGCCGTTCATGGAGTCTTCGAAAATCTGGATAGGAAACTTCGTTTCTGTTCCAACGCGCAGCGAGTTGACCGTGGGTGCGCCACTCGGGGTATGTCTGCCAGATGTGGACCAGTTCCTCAGGTCGCTCGTATGGCAGCGGACGCAGAAGCACGCCTTCCACGACGCTGAACATTGCCGTCGTAGCCCCTATTCCGACAATCAGCGTCAATACCGCTACGATGGCAAAGAGCGGCCGTTTGCGCAGATTTCTGAAGGCGAAGCGAAAGTCTTGAGAGAAAGACAGTGTGCTACCACGCGCTCCGCGCAGTACATCTCTCGAGCCAGCCACCGCCGCCGTCACGCTCGTGATCAAAACGTCTCCGAGTACTCGGCTACAGAAGCGGAATCTCTGGAACCGTCCCGCCGTCGGGTACATGTCTTTGTAGAGATCGATCAAGTCGCTGCCGTGCCTTTCGCGTAGGCGGCGCGGCAACAGCCGGAGAATGAGTCGATTGAACCGGGTCATGAGCGGAGCACTCAGTCGAGCCGATTGGCGGCGTACTTGAGTCTGGTAGACGCGGCGACAACGTCAACGAACAACTCGGTGTGCGCCGCAACGACCTTGCGACCGAATCGGGTGATGCCGTAGTGCTGCCGAGGCTCGCCCGTCGAATCCGGCGCCTTCTTGCTTCGGGCTTCGACCACCCCACGTTCCATCAGGCGGTCTACAACGCGGTAGAGGTTTCCCGGACGCAGCTTCACTCGACCGTCAGTGCGGTCCGTTATCTCCTTGACGATGCCGTAACCGTGGCGTTCGCCGTCGGTCAAAACGGCCAGGACGAGAAAGTCTATCGAATTGAGAGGGAGCCAGGCTTCGATGTCTCGAGTCTCCCTTTTGGACGGCGCCATACGCGATTCCTTGCGGCGAGCCTTAAACTCTCGTTTTGAGTATACTCATTGTGAGTATATAAGACTGTTTTGATATGTCAAGTTTGTGGTGGGGGGAATAGTGCTGAGAACTCGGCGTGATTCTCGAGGTTTCAAGTGCCCGCAGCATCCCTTAGGCATACCGTTCCCTGGTAACTCCGCCAGGCCACTCCCCCTTCGCGGGCTGTAGGCGAAAACATGCCTAAGGCCCGCTCCGGGGGATGGCCTGGCTGCGCTCCGACGATTCCCGTGTTTTGCAAACACAGCGCTCGTTCTACTTTTCCTCCGCCAGTCTGCGCCGAGCCCGTTCCGCAGCATCTCGCAGCTTCTGCTCGAGCAACCGCCTTGGGGGCAACCCTGTGAGGTCTACTGCGACCAACCGACGAAGCTTGCGATGGAAAAAGAGTAGGTCGAGATAAAAGTCCTCTCGCTGCAGCCCCTCCCGAACTCCGTGCGCCGTAGTTGGCCAGCTAACCCGGCTGCCTTATGAACGCGCCCTGCCACGTGCATGGGCGCGCGCGTTTTCGGCCTTCCAACAAAGAGCTGGGTGCTGGGAGACGCGTGCAGCCATTTCTTCATCGTCCGGAAAGAGCAGCTCCGGCCACAACGTGCCGTGCTGCAACAGATCGGTGTACTTGCGTTCCTCGTGGTCGAGTTCCACCATTGGGCCAACGACACCCCAAGCCGCCGAACGAAGCTCGGCCGCCGTGGGCCGATCGGAAGCCCGCAGAACGGGGTGAAGCTGTTCTGCAACGGTCGCTTCGGTGACTCGATCCAGACGGTCTAGCCCGTAGGCGTGCAGCGGGTGATCCAGCGTTCCGGCCATGGCGAGAAAAAGGCGGCGGAAACGTTTGGAGCCCCAAACCTTCGGGGCCTGCTTAGGTAGTCGCGCAGCGTCCCACAGGTCCCTCGGAGCGGACCGAGCCAGCAGCGCGCAGAGCTTGCCCGCCCAAAGCTCTTCTTCTGCGACGACGCGCACACTGGGCGCCGTGAGGCCGCGCGGTTGCCAAAGGTTCCTCTCCTCACTGGAACCGAGCGGAACTCGATGCAGAAAGTTGAGATCAAGCTCGATGCGGTCCTTCGTTCCGTACGCGTTCCGAAACTGCAGGTAGTATTTCCGCCCCGCGTGCTCATCGGCAGACTGTTGAACCGGGTACCCGGCACCCGAAACAAGGCGGCGGACCGCATGCTCGACATCGGGGCGTTGCTCGAGCATCCCTGCACGGTCCTGGCGCCCAACGTAGTTGAAGTCGAGATCGACGGACAACCGCCTCGGTTCCGAATAACAGAGGTTGAGGGCGGTGCCGCCTTTGAGGACGAGGACCTGGCTAAGGAAGGGGTGCACGCTCAGCTGCGCAACCAGACTGCCGAGCCGCACGACCTTCTCCAAATTCGCCGGTTGGAATTCCGTAGTTTCGGCGAGGGTCGTGAGGTAGTCAGGGTCAACCTTCATCGGGCTCTTCCAAGCGGACCACGGTTTCGGGCAACACCAGGTTCCAGCGTCGGACGTGCACCCCGCCCTGCCCTCGCAACCGCCTCGGCAAGTAGTAGGGCGAAACCGGACGCTCACGTTCCAGCTCGAGCAGCAGTTCATCTGGGACGTAGAAGACGCGCTGATACCGTTCGAGAAACCAGCCGACTGCGGAGAACAGCGCCTTCTGATCGAAGACCCTCAGGATCATCAGCAGCGTCTCCAAGTCGAGTGCCGGGAACCCTCCCGCAGACTCGACCAACTCCTCCAGCCCGCCGACCAGGCGAGGGAGCCGAAAACCTTCCACGAGAGTCCGTTCGGCACCGGCGGTGGTGATAGTGACCATCCGGTAGGGCAAACGCGACACGCCGAGCAGCGGGTCTCCAGCGAGTCGCAACTTGGCCGGGTGCTCATGGAACTCGATTCGGTCTGACCCGAGCACTAGCGCCCGGCGGCGACGGTCGGACAAGACTACGGCCACATGCCACGCGGAATGCGCGGCTCCAAGCAGCTCTAGTGCGCTGTGATAAGCGAATATCCCGTCAGGCCTCAGCGCCGCCGCGACGAGGAACCGATCGGGCAGGAAGGCCTTGGGGTCCATGCCCGGCGGCACGACAGCATACGTACCGCGTTCGACCGCACGAAGCCGCCCCGTGCCCAAGTGGTATTTTGCCCACGATTGCGCCCGAGCTCTACTGCGGCCCATGGCTTCGCTCAACTGGCTTAGGGTGAATACCGGATTGCGAGCGAGATACGTGTCAGTGTCAAAAACTACTTGTCGTTTAGTGCTCATATAGTCAATAAATTACCCCATATCAATTATTAATAGCCTCAGCGGTATAGTTTTTTA
>CAYTDU010000357.1:0-5883 GCA_964436395.1 uncultured Gemmatimonadaceae bacterium
GTCGACGAAAAAGAACAGTATGAAGAAAACGATCAGCAGAAATCGTAGACCGCTTTTATGGTGCGGCATGTCAATCCTCTTGCGTTATCCGAATTTGGGCGGTTAGTTGATCGACAGGCACGTTAGCTCGCGGTTCCGCCAATGACAATGCTGAAGCGGTGACTGGATTATCTATGCTTTCCCGAGTGGCGGTTGCTTGACCCGCCTGACCCCGACCGACTAGGATATTTACGCGGCATGGGAACGGAGGCGGATGCTCCGAACACCCGGTTGCATCTGTCTCTGCTCGGAGGAAGCGATGGGAGTGCGTACAAACGAGGAGATCGTTGCTCGGTGGTCGAGCGAGCCTGCGCCTCTTCTCCCTATTCTCCATGAATTCCAGGATCGTGACGGATACCTTTCGGATCCGAGTTTGAGTGCCGCCGCCAAAGCCCTTCGTATTCCTCTCGCCGAGCTCTATGGCATCGTAACGTTCTACCATCACTTCACGAGAGAGCCCGGCGGTCGGGACGCACCTCGAGTGTGTACGGGTCCGGTCTGCGCATTGAAGGGTAGTAACGACCTGCTCGAGCAGCTGGCCGGCTCCGGCGCCCGCCCCATGGCATGCGCCGGCCGCTGTGACGATCCGGTGCCGGTGCTTCAGGGTTCTCTGGCCTATTCGGGAATGGATGCGGCATCGCTAACCAGCCGGATTTCGCCCATGCCACCACCGCCCCCCGACGGTATCGAGGAATGTGTGTTCGCCGATCTCAGGGTCAGATCGGGGATGAGTGTGGCAGACTATCGGTCGACCGGCGGATACCAGGCCTTTGAGAGATGCCTCAGCCAGATGAGTGCCGGCGACGTCATCGACGAGTTGGGGGACAGCGGTCTCAACGGCCGCGGCGGAGCAGGTTTCCCGACTTGGCGAAAGTGGAAGGCGGTCAGAGAAGCCGCCGGTAACCCCAAATGGATCGTGTGCAACGCAGACGAGGGCGAACCGGGCTGCTTCAAGGACAGGGCGATCTTGGACCACGATCCCCACGCAGTTCTGGAGGGAATGCTCCTGGCTGCATACGCGACCGGTGCGACGAGAGGATTCATATATCTTCGCTACGAGTATCCCGACACGGAGCGCATTTTGGAGGAGGCGATTCGTGAAGCGGAACACGCGGGCTTCTTTGGAGACAACATCCTCGGCACCGACTTCTCGTTCGACGTGTTCGTTAGGCGTGGTGCGGGTGCGTATATCTGCGGTGAGGAGACTTCACTTCTGAATTCGCTAGAGGGCAAGCGTCCCTTCCCGCGCAACAGACCTCCCTATCCGGTTACTAATGGTTTCGAGAACCTTCCCACCGTTGTCAACAACGTCGAGACCCTCGCGAGTATTCCGCCAATCCTCCGCAATGGACCAAGATGGTATCGGAGCTTGGGCGTGAACGGTCAGGCCGGCACGAAGATCATAAGCCTCTCCGGTGACATATCGCGGCCGGGTAATTACGAAGTGCCGCTCGGGCTGCCGCTGCAAACTCTGCTGCATGAGTGGGCGGGGGGACCTAGGGACGGAAGGTCGATATTGGCTGTCTCCATGGCGGGTCTTTCGGGAGGTTTCCTTGCCGGCGACGATCTCAATGTGACATTGGATGAGGACAGCATCCGTTCGAAGGGCTCGTTCCTCGGTGCGGGTGGTGTGATAGTCTTTGACGACACGCGTGATATGGTGGAAGTCGCTTGTCTCGCCATGGACTTCTTTGCGGATGAGTCGTGCGGCAAATGCTTTCCATGCCGGATCGGCACGGAACGTCTGAAAGAACGACTCGCCGGTGAAGCCGGACCGTCGAACCTCGACGAGTGGCTGGACGAAGTCAACGACATTGGAGCCACGATGAGGGAAACCTGCGCGTGTGGATTGGGAATGGCGGCTCCGCTCATCACCAACTCGCTCTTGAAATACTTCCCGGACGACGTTTCCCGACACGTCGGCGTGGGTGCCCTGCTGTAACGTTTATCAGGTAGACGCCATGCATGGTGACTTTCCCGATCAGATCACGCTAGACGGTGAGCAGGTTCCGTTCACGCCAGGGGAGACGCTGTTCGAGATTGCCAAGCGACACGGCCGCGATATTCCGAGCCTATGCTACGATCCACGATTGAAGCCGCTCGGGGGGTGCCGTCTCTGTGTGGTCGAGGTAGAAGGGTGGCCCGGCTTGGCTGCCTCCTGTACGACGGAAGCTACGGACGGAATGGTAGTCACGACAGACAGCAGTAGGCTCGAGAAACATCGTCGCGTGATTCTCGAGATGGTGGTCTCGGAAGTCCGTGATCTCGAGGTGGATCCGCTGTCGGGGTACTCGTCTCAGGAACTTTCGGACCTGGTCACAAAGTACGGAGCGGACACGGGCCGGTTCGCCGGCAAGAAGTCGGGGAAGACACGATCCGACGATCCGAACCCGTTCATACTGAGAGACTACGACAACTGCATCTCGTGTTACCGCTGTGTAAGGGTCTGTGCGGAGCAGGAAGGTGACTTCGCCATCACGGTCAGAAACCGCGGGTTCTCCAGTCAGATCTCTGTGGAATTCGACGGGATTCTCAAAGACTCCAGTTGCACCTTCTGCGGTCAATGCGTTCAGACTTGCCCCACAGGTGCACTGGCGGACAAAAAGGCACTGTCCCGGAGGCAATTGCCGGGTGCCACGAAGAGAACCCGCACCATATGTCCTTACTGTGGTGTTGGTTGTTCGGTGGATATTCTTTCGCGCGACGGAAAAATCGTCGCAGTCCAACCTGCCATGGATGGGCCGGCAAACGAAGGGGCACTTTGCGTGAAGGGGCAGTTTGCCTGGGATTTCGTTCACCATCCCGACAGACTGACTTCCCCACTGATACGAGACGACAACGGTGTGTTGGTTAAGGCGTCGTGGGACGAAGCGTTGGATCGTGCCGCGGCGGGCCTCGAGAAGGTCGCGGACCAACACGGTCCCGAGGCGATATACGCAATCGCATCGGGTCGTGCTCCCAACGAGGCTGCGTATGCCGTCCAGAAGCTCATGAGAGCTGGTTGGGGCCTCAACCACATCGACCACTGCGCTCGGGCCTGACACGCTCCCACAGTCGCCGGTCTGGCGACAACCATCGGCAGGGGAGCGATGACAAACCCGCTCGCCGACATGGACAAACCGGATGTCATTTTCGCGATCGGGACGAACATGACCGAGGCTCACCCGGTCGCGGCCACCCGCTTGAAGAAGGCGCTGGCGAGAGGTGCGCGGCTTATCGTAGCCGATCCGCGTCGGGTGAAGCTCACCGAACTTGCGCATCTATACCTGCCGCTCCGTGTTGGGTCTGACGCCGCCCTGCTTCTCGCAATGGCACACGTGATCGATCGGGAAGGGTTGGTGAACGAATCGTTCGTGGCCGAACAAACGGCCGAGGTGGAAGCCTTCCTAGAACACGTGAGGAAGTTTCCGCCCGAGTGGGCTGAATCGATAACGGGCGTACCGGCTGCCGACATTGAGAAGGCCGCTATTTGGTACGCGTCGGCGGAGAGGGGAGCGATCTATTATACGCTTGGAATCACCGAGCATGTGAGCGGCGTGGACAACGTGATGAGCCTGTCGAACCTAGCATTGATGACCGGACAGATTGGGCGGGAAGGCACCGGAATAAACCCGATGCGGGGCCAGAACAACGTTCAGGGCGCGGGAGACATGGGGGCTACTCCAAACAACTACCCCGGCTTCCAACCCGTCAAGGATCCCGCAAACCAGGAAAAGTTCGAAAGGGCATGGGGCAAGAAGACCTCGGCGGAAGTCGGGCCTACCAGGGTGACTGCGTTTGAAGAATCGGGTGAGCGATACTTCGCAATGCTGATCGATGGCGAGAATTCCGCTGTCTCCGATCCAGACGCTCACCTGATAGAGAAAGCCATGCGCGCGCTAGATTTCTTGGTTGTCATAGATCTCTTTCTCACTGAGACCGCGGAGGCGGCCGACGTTGTGTTTCCCGCCACGGGGTGGGCGGAGACCGACGGGAGCTTCACCAATACGGAGCGCCGCGTCCAAAGGGTGAGGCAGGCGGTGCCGCCGCCCGGGGATGCAAAACCCGATTGGTGGATAGTTGCGCAACTGGCAAAACGTCTCGGGTTCAACGGTTTCGATTGGAGAGATGCAAGCGAGGTCTTCGACGAGGTGTGTGGCCTATCCAAGATCTACAATGGGCTCAGTTGGGAACGGATCTCGAGCGGCCCCGGTATCAACTGGCCTGTTCCGACGCTGGACCATCCCGGAACTCCGCGCCTACACGAAGACGGGTTCCCAATCGGGAGAGGGATCTTCAAGATCGTGGAGTACCGGGATCCTGCGGAAGTGATCTCGGACGAGTATCCGGTATGGCTGACAACCGGCCGGCGGTTGCAGTCCTATCACACTCATACGCAAACAGGCAGGGCCACCGGTATCGACTATCTCCTTTCCGAAGAGACACTCGAGGTGCACCCGGATGATGTGGAGGCGTGGGGACTCACGGACGGCGGGATGGCACAGGTATTCAGTAGACGTGGCAGCATCAGGGTGAGAGTGAAGGCGACCACGAGATCACCTCGGGGTACGGTCTTTACCTCGTTTGCTTTCAGTGACACTCCGGTAAACGTCCTAACAGGCGGGGGATACGATCCCGTGACACACACGGGGGAACTGAAGGTCACCCCTGTGCGCGTTGAACCGGAATGATCGTCTGAACGAAGGGGGCGCCGAATGCCCGGCACCCCTTCAATGACGCTTAGAAAAGACCCGTTACCTTCCCCGTGTGAGGATCGATGTCGACGCGTCGGAAGGCCGGGTTGGAGCCCGTGCCCGGCATCAGGCTTATGGCTCCGGCGCACGGGCATAGGAACTTCGCACCCGAGTATATGAGCACGTCGCGGATCGGGAGCTTCCAGCCCTCGGGCACGCCTTTGAGCGCCGGATCATGTGATAGGCTCAAGTGTGTCTTAACCATCATCGTGGTGTAATCTGCGTACCGCGGGTCACTCTCGAGCATCGTAGCTTTCTGATCGGCTTCGGGAGTCCAGTCAACTCCATCCGCTCCGTATACCTCCTTGGCGATAACGTCCACCCGTTGACGCAGCGGCAACTCCAAGGGATACAGGTATTTGAAATCAACTTCATCGTTGGTTGCATCGATCACGGCGTCGGCCAACTCCAACGCTCCTTCTCCACCCAACTCCCAGTGCCGAGACTCGGCACAACGTGCACCGGCTGCTTCTGCCGCTTTGCGTATCGCCTCACACTCGGCGTTGGTGTCAGTGACGAAACGGTTGATGCACACTACAGGGTTCATACCTGACTTGCGCACGATCCCGATCATGTGCGCCAGATTCTCACACCCTTTCTCGACGAGTCCCACATCTTCTTGGCTGTACTCTTCTGGAAGAGCTTTACCAGCCACGACCGCCGGACCTCCCCCGTGCATCTTCATTGCTCGGACGGTGGTGGTAAGCACCGATACGTGCGGCTGCAACCCGCTCAGACGGCACTTCACATTCCAGAACTTCTCGAACCCGATGTCTGCGCCAAACCCGGATTCGGTCACGTGATAGTCGAACAGCTTCAGACCGACTCGATCGGCGATGATCGACGACTGACCTACTGCGATGTTGGCAAACGGTCCCGCGTGCACCATGCATGGGTTGTATTCGGCCGTGCACATCAATGTCGGGTTGATCGTGTTCCGCATGAACGCGGTCATGGCATTGCCGACCTCGAGGTCTCTGCATGTTACAGGATCCCCGTGCTTGTCGAACGCCAACGTAATATTGTTGATTCGCTCCTTCAGGTCCGCTAGATCGGACGCAATGGCCAAGATGGCCATGAGTTCGGAACTGACTGCAATGTTGAATTTGGA
>CAYTDU010000358.1:0-5879 GCA_964436395.1 uncultured Gemmatimonadaceae bacterium
AGCTGGCTCTACGATCAGGTACGCCCAGCACTTTCGGGCCAAGACATTGAATCCGTCGTTATCCGATTTGCTGAAATCGGTCCGCCGGAGGAGTGGCCTCAGCAAGCGATGTACACGCCCACCCGCTGGCTGCTAGAGATCTACCCGATCGACGAGGTGCTCTCGCGGGAACTCGGCCTAGAGCTCGAGCAGATCCGTTTCGAGAAGATGCCGATCGGATTCCCCGCGTACGAAGTGATCGCAACTGCACCCGATGGCGCAGAAATCTTTCATGATGAGTTCGATCCGAAATACGTGTTACGCCCATATTTCGATCGTTTCCCCGACTATGAGATGGCTCGTGTCACAACCGGGTGGATCACCGCAATCGTCGGTGACGACGAGGTAGTAAATCGGCGAATTATCACAGACGTCGAACGATTCTGGGATTACTTCCAATCTCAGACGCTGATGCAGATCTACGACTACGTGATGCTGAACGGCGATGGGAAACCTCGTGCCTCGGATGCGCCGCACTTTGGTGAGCTCAGGGTAGACATCACACTTTCAGAGCCCGACTACCAGCTAGGCGTGGACAAGGAACAGATCTCTTCAATGGAGGCATTGCACGAGGAGATTTACTTTGCGGTCCTCCACTTCTTCGACGTGATGGGTCAGATGGCTCGAGGTCAGGGTTTGAATTTCCCCGGTCGTGTGATCCCAATTGTACGTCCCAAAGGCGACGGGACTCCCGGACACGCAAAGATCACATTCACAGGATTCGGCGCATCGGGGCCAATGGTGAAAATTGCCTACAAAGAGCGCGGCGGTTTCCCACAAATAGAACGGCGCCTCATTCCGCCAGTCACGATGGACAGACCCATTCCCTCGAGCGCGCGTGTCAGCGCGGAGAATCCAGGTGTTGACGAGTTGGGATTCCGAGTCAAAGTGGATTTCCAAGAAGACCGGCGTGACGAGTTCGTCCTCCGTACCAGTGCGAGAAGCATTGATGGACAAATCACATCGGCTCAACAGCTCACGTCGATCCTTGGATTCGCAGAAGAACTCAGGGAAGTCGGCCTCTATGAGCAAGAACTCGCCTATCATGGATTGGGGTCGATAGATCTGACCACATTTTGGGGTCACGAATATGAAGCCGACTCTTCCGCTTCTAAATCTCTCGCGGCGAATGGAACTCCAGCTGCCCTCCCTAACATCGCCGAGTTCCGCGACGAGGGCTACCAGTGGCGTGGTGAAACGCTGGTTCAGTGGGAAACTCCCATCCACCCGCAAGAAGCCGCTGAGATACTCTCCAGAATGGCCACTTTCCCCGAAGCGACGGTTTATCAGGCGGGTGAGAGTTACTTGGGCAAGCGAATCTGGGCGCTCGACTTGATGGAGCCGCTGGAAGGATCACACTGGTCGCAGGCCAAGGCCTCGACACTCAAACCGACGGTGTTTTACTCCGGCAGAGAGCACGCCAACGAAGTCTCATCTACCAGTCATTTGCTGAGATTGGCGGAGAACATCCTGACCGATCCTGCCTACGAAGACGTGCTCGATAGTGTGAACGTCGTGATTCATCCGGTCACGAACGCAGACGGCGCGCAGGTTGAACACGACCTCCACCAGATCACACCGGACCATATGGTGCACGCCGCGTACCTGGGATCGCTAGGTGTCGGCCCAACAGCCGGGCAGGGAGACGACGACCCCATCTATCCAGAAGCCAAGGTACGCCCCAAACTGTGGAATACCTGGTTGCCCGACATTTACATGAACCCTCACGGTTATCCGTCGCACGAATGGGTGCAGCTATTCTCGGAATACGCAGCGTGGGTGCGCACTCGCGCCACCGAATCCAGGAGTTGGTGGGGAATGCGCGGGTGGTTCATGCCACGCTTCAACTATGTCGACAGCCCAGATTTCCCGCATCATAAGGCAGCGGCATTCGAGATCCGAGACCGTATTACCGACAAGGTCAACGGTGTGGCCGCGATGCGTGAACTCAACCGTCGGGCGTATGACCGCTACAGACGCTACGCGTTTCAGTTCGACAAGGAAAACTTCAAGTTGGACTTCACGGACTCGGTGTTGATCTACACGGCGATCACGGGATCAACGGGTGAGGACCGAGGCGGGAACATGTCGAACCCGCGCGTCACCATCTGGTCCGCAACGACGGAGGCACCAGACGAGACAGCACATGGCGAGTGGATGGAACTCATGGCCTCAACAGGCCTCGCATGTGACGAGGCGGTACTGGAGTACCTGGTGCAGACAACACACGAGATCGAGCACACCAAGGAGGCGTTCAGTGGCGGCGTAGCCTTCAAGGTTCACAGGCCGCGGCCGGCAAAACCGGAAGACGAAAAAACCGACGAGTCTTAGCGTGTAACAACGGGGTGGAGACGTGACTCGGAGGTTGCAAAACCTCCAGATTGGTGATACATCACCATTAGGTCGGCTTGCAGCACCTCGAGAGCGTTTGGGAGGCTTTCAATATGCGTCGTGTCAATCGCGGATTCACACTGATCGAACTGCTGATCGTGATAGTCATCATCGGGATTCTGGCAACTGTCGCAATTCCCAAGTTCACAAAGATTAAGGAAAAAGGATTCACCGCAACCCTGAAGAGTGACCTCAGAAACCTGGTAACATCCCAGGAGTCGTATTTTGCCGACAACGACACTTACGCCAATCTGGCTCAGCTAGTCGCGGAGGACCGATTCAATCCGTCGCGTAATACCACCATCGTCACGGCAGACGTGACCGCAACCGGTTGGTCTGCCACCGCCACTCACACCGGATTGGTCGACTTCACTGCCTGCGGCATATACGTGGGTTCAGCCGCACCACCTAATGCTGCAACAACGGCAGGCGGTGAGGTGGCCTGCTGGTAAACTTTCAAACGTCAGCCTGAGATTTCTCCCGCTGCAAGTTTCCTTCGAGCGTAGTGAATGCTAGAACCTTCGCCGCCGCGTATCGGTGCGATCGCTCTCTGAATGCGGCGTAGCTAACCAACGCTGCCAAAACACTCAACAAGAAGAGCTGAGTGCGAATGATCGGGAATGGTCCAATCGCGCCCGCGCTGTCGAGCGATACGACCGGTGCCCAGAAGGGTAGGACCAGCGCCATGGCAGCCGATGGTATTATGAACGCACGAGCCAACCTGTATTGGTCTCTGTAAACCTGGAGCGTGCGAAAAACCTCGGGCGCCCGTGTCATGATCTGGTATTCGAGCAGATGCAGGTACGCGCTTGAAGCCCTCACCTTGCTCGGAGTCTTTTCATCGAAGATGCCTTCATAGCTCACGCCGCCTGGAAAAGTGCCGGCCGAGCCCAATTCCGCAAACCGCTGTTTGATCGTGGGACTCGCAAGAATAGTGAATGTCCATTCCTGTTTGCGCCTATGGAACACTGCGCGGGATATCGTGTGCATGACCACACCGAGTGCAGCCGAGGCTACGACAATCAGTATCGCAGCGCACAGAGATTGAATCCCGCTCCAATCGGGAAACTGCGCGATATTGAACGTGGGAGACCACACATCACAAAGCACGACTACCCATGCCAGTGCGTAAAGTCCCTGAACCAACGTCGTAACACCTAACGTGAATGGGCGCATGTTTGCACCTCCTGACGGGCGAAATCCAAGTCTGGGTCGACTCACATCAGAATTCAGGCGTATGAATATGAAAAAACGACTCCTGCGTCCAGAGCAGCCCCCTTGAAAAAACGTGTTCGTGGTGTTTAGTAGAGGACGGTACATGAGAGAATCAACTTGACGTTCCAACCGAATCCTCCACGGAGGCACGTCCATGAGCACCAGGCAAAGTCGACTGAGCGCGGTGGCGCTCCTACTCGTTTTCTCACTCACGATTACCACATCGCTCACTGCGCAGCATGCCCGGGTTGTTGATCCCGTTACAGGCCCGCAAGCGGATGTTTTGTCGAGCCTGAGATACCGAAACATCGGACCGGCGAATATGGGTGGCAGAGTAAGCCACATCGTCGGGATACCCGGCAACTCCAAGATATGGTGGTTCGGTGGAGCAAACGCCGGGCTCTGGATGACTAAGAACGGCGGAACCACCTTCGAGGGACAGTGGCAGGATGCAGAATCCTACTCGGTGGGCTCGATATCGGTTGCTGCATCGGATCACAACGTCCTTTACCTGGGCTCCGGTGAGGCAGACCCCCGCAACTCCATCAGCTACGGATTCGGTGTCTGGAAATCCACCGACATGGGTGAGACTTGGAAGCACGTAGGCTTGGAAGACACCGAACACATTAGACGCGTTCGTATTCATCCCGATAACCCCGACATCGCCTATGCGTGCGCGATGGGACATGAGTGGGGAGCAAACGAGCAGCGCGGTGTGTTCAAGACCACGGACGGCGGCGAAACGTGGGACAAAGTCCTCTACATCGACGACGGTACCGGCTGCTCCGACCTCGACATAGTCTGGTCCAACCCGCGGATCCTGTACGCCGGAATGTGGACGTTCCGGCGCATGCCTTGGCGTTTCGACGGTGGCAGCAGAGAGACAGCGGTTTACAAGTCGATCGATGCAGGCGAAACCTGGACTAAGCTCGATGTTGTGGATGAGCCGATGGCACGCATTGGTATTGCTGTCGCCCAGAGTGAACCGAGCACCGTCTACGTCGTTACTGAAACGAAGACCAAGGGCACCTTGTTCCGGTCCGACGACGCGGGTGCCACCTGGCGGAGCGTGAACAGCAACCGCAGCATCAACTTCAGGCCCTTCTACTACAGCGAGGTCTACACCGATCCCAGCAATGCCGAGGTCGTGTGGTCTCTCTCTGGCGGGCTCTACAAGTCGAATGACGGTGGCCGGAACTTCGAGTCGGTTGGTGGCGGAGTGCACGGCGACCATCAGGCCCTTTGGATCGACCCTGAAGACGGTGATCGCGTGCTGTCGGGCTCGGATGGTGGCTATCAGATCTCATTCGACGGCGGCGAGACCTGGGACATCATCAACAACGTGACTCTGTCCCAGTATTACCAGATTTTCGTCGACGATCGCGATCCGTACTTCGTCTGCGGTGGTCTTCAGGACAACGGCAACTGGTGCGGACCTAGCAGAATGAACAACGGTGGTTACAGGGCAGGTGGAATTCGGAAGGATGAGTGGTACACCGTATCTGGCGGCGATGGATTCTACACACATCCGGTCCCAGGCAGCCCGAACCTGGTGTACTCGAACGCACAGGGTGGCTATCTGCGTATCACTGACACCCAGACTGGCGTCACCCGAAACATCGAGCCTTACCCGCGCTTCCACGGATCGCAAGGTCAGGGTATGTACATGGCCAAGTACCGATTCAACTGGGACGCGCCGATACATGTTTCTCCGAACGATCCCAGCGTGGTGTATTGGGGCGGCAATGTACTCTTCAAGAGCAACGACTACGGCCACAGCTGGGACATCATAAGCCCCGACCTGACAACCAACAATCCTGACAAACTGCTGGACTCCGGTGGTGAAGTGTATCTCGACAACACCGCGGCCGAGTTCCACTGCACCATTCTTACGGTGCGTGAGTCACAACTCGAGTCGAATGTAATCTGGGTGGGAACTGACGACGGTAACGTACAGGTGACCCGCGATGCTGGCGCTAACTGGACGTTGGTCAACGACAATCTCCCCGACCTTCCCGCTGAGGCGTGGGTCTCGAAGATCGAGCTATCACACCATGTGCCTGGAAGGGCGTACATCAACGTCGACCAACATCGGCTGGACGACTTCACGCCGCATGTATGGCGTTGTGACGACTACGGTGCCAGTTGCGAGAAGTTGAGCGCCGGCTTGCCGCAAAACGATTACACGAAGGTGATCCGCGAGGACCCGGTCAACCCTGACCTGCTCTACGTCG
>CAYTDU010000359.1:0-5861 GCA_964436395.1 uncultured Gemmatimonadaceae bacterium
GAAGCGGTTGCGCAGCTTCGGTAGTCAGAGCGAGGCGGTCCGCCACGTCTGATGCAGCCGCCACATCGGATTCCTGTACCGCGCCGAAAGCCCGACGCACCGGTTCGTCCAACGGTCCCAACACTTGCAGCGACCCATCCCGGCTTTGCGCAACTACCGACATACCGTGTCGTTCCAACACCATTTCAATTGACTCGCAGTGTGCCTCGGTTACACCACTGAGGACGAAATACTGTCCCTGGCCGTACTGCAACAACAGTTTCCCGACCACCTCGTCGGCGCACGAAATGTCGAGGCAACGCACAGCGCTGAAATCGATGACAACAGTGTTGCCATCCTCGGCTTGCGGCAGCATCTCCTCGACGCTCGAACGCACGGCCCGGCCGGTCGGGCGGGTCACGAGATCTCCATACCCGCAGCTGACTTTGTCTTGAAGTATCGTTCCTAGGTCGAATCTTGGCACGTCGTGTTCACTCGGGTTGCTGGGCAGGGATTATTTGAAGCATCTGACTCCCAGGGAAGTTAGGGAGTCCGTCGGCCAATGGGACCTCGTCGTCCCAAGTTGGCACGATCGCGATGCGTGCGGTGCCGCTTCGTATGCTTATTCTCCCATCCCAACGGCTGACATATCTTCTGATTCCGCCAAGCCCCTGCCCGCGGCCTGGATCTCGAAACCGGCTCACTCCTTGTATAAGTGCTGCCTCGAGGGCGGTGGCATCGCCCCACCGATCGCCGTATCGTCCCGCTTGGGTCGACTCAAGCGATCGCCGAAACCCAATACCTGCGTCGGCAACGGCGATGACCACAACACGACGTCCGAGTCGGCGACGCCAATCGTAAGTCTGCACTGCCACCCATCCCGACGTACCGGAATGCTCTACAATATTCTGACAAGCCTCTGAAAGCGCCATACCGAACCCCAAAGTCGCGCTCGTTTCGAGTCCCAGTTCACCCGCGAGGATTGCCGCCGCACGCTCCTGGATGGTGCCAACGACACCGTGCACGTCGTCTGCACCTCTGACCGGAGTGATTTCCAAGAGCACATCGGATGCCCCTCGCCCCCTGGCTTGAGGCACCTTGCCATGAATCTCAAACCACTCACTCGCGAATTCAAAGAAGCCCGTTCGGCTCCAGTAGTGGAGGGCGTCCCTGTCTGTTGGCACCGTGAGTTGGGGCTGCTGTCCCCTGCGCTCGACTGCGGCCTGACCGGCGACCAGCAATCCCAGAAGCCCGAATGGCGACGCCCACTTGACCGCGTGGGCATCAAACAAGAATCTCTCTTCGGATGGTTCGCTCAATTCGGCTGCGAACTGATCGAATGTACGCTCGTCGAAGCTGGTTGGCACATCGATCACTCGCGTCATTGGCGAATTATTCCCTTACGCAGATGATGGTGAAGCTCTGTCGCACCGCGAAACGAGAGGTTCGCTGCCGCGAGTGCATTGGCCTCCTTCAACGCCTCTTCTACTGGAATACCGCGTAAAAGATAAGACACAGTGGCTGCGCCGAAAACGTCTCCGCATCCCGTGGGGTCGAGGGGCTTCTCCACTGGCGTCGCGGGTACTCGACCAGAGCGTATCGGCGCAGATGGCCTGTCGGTCTCTGTCGGTCTCCGCTGGATTTCGAAATCGCCGGCGCAGCAATACTCGGCGCCTTCCTCGCCGAGTGTCACAATAATGAGACCAACACCAGACTCGAGAGCCAGCGCGGCGACGTCAACCGAGTTGCTGCCGACCAGAGCCATCTCATCCTCGTTGAGTTGGACGATGTCGAAACACGAGAACCACCCCGTCACGTCGCTCAGTGCTTGCGGGACCCGCACCCCGGAGCTGTCGACCCCGAGGAATAAGCTGTGGAGATCTGCGTAGATCGGGCCAGAAAACGTACTCCTCAGTTCACGCGCGGTGTCGAGCCGCATCTCGAAACCCGAGATGAAATTGATGTAGATAGCGTCCAGGTTTCTAACCAAAGGACCCAACTGTGACCATGTCCACGCGGCCACACCACCACTCATTTGCTCGGCGCAGCGTTCGAGGTTGTCGTAGTGCAGAGTGACGCGGTTTGTCGGCTGGGGAGCTTCGAAGAACCGGCAGGCGTCCGCGCTCCGTGTGAGTGCGCTCAGGAACTCGTTTGCGCGGGGCGCGAGGTCAGACCCCACCTTCACGAGAGGTACGATGCTCCACTGGCTTGGCAGGGCTGCCTCGAGGGCGGCGAGCGCGTAACTGATGCCGCCCCATTTTTCCACAGGTTCGAGCTCAGCACCCCGGCCATAGATGGTGTCCCACACCATCGTGCCGAGGACACCGAGTCTCTTCAATTCTCGGCTTCCGTCTGCGCCAGGAAGGACTTCACCGCACCATACACACCGGCAGTCCCGGTGAGTGCCCCAGGTACAATTCGGCACGCTTCAACCGAAGGTTTGAAAGCGCGGCGAACAACCTGGTGCCGAAGTGGCTCGAACAGATAGTCGCCGGTCAGAGTTACACCGCCGCATATGACGACTATGTCGGGGTTGAAGATGTTGACAAGGTTTGCGACGGCGCTGCCAAGAATGTGTGCGGTCTCTCGTATCACATCGACGCTGAAGTGGTCGCCGTTGAGTGCCGCCTCAGACACAGTCTTCGCCGTTATCGCTGTGAGGTCTCCATCTACGATGTCAACAAGGCTCGAACGTGCTCCCGCCTCTATACCTTCGACCGCGCGAGCCGCGATCGCTGGTCCTGCTGCATAGGCCTCGAGGCATCCGTAGTTCCCGCACTTGCAGCGACGGCCGTTAGTGTCGATGCTCGCGTGGCCGATTTCCCCCGCTGCGTCGCTCGAACCGTGAAAAAGCTCCCCGTCTATGACTATCCCTCCACCAATCCCGGTTCCAATGGTGAGGCCAACGACCACACGACCGCCGCGAGCAGCTCCGTGCCACCATTCGCCGTATACGGCGCAGTTCGCATCGTTCTCAAGGGTTGCCGGCAAACCCAGAACTTCGGCAACACCGTCACGCAACGGCATGCCGACCCAACCCAGATTGGGCGTGAGTAGTACTGTTCCAGATCGTCTGTCGAGCGGGCCGGGAGCGCCCATCCCAACTCCGACCACCTCGAACTTGCCTTCGCCGAGTTCCTCGTTTGTCAGATCGATGGATCGGCCGACCATCCGCAAAATCTGATCAAAGGTGTCCTGGGGTTCGTCGGACTTGTGGGTCCGTTCGGTGTTGACTCCGTGGATGGATGTGCCGTCTTCAGGCACAAGGCCGACAACGACGTTGGTGCCACCGATATCAACGCCCGCGATTAGCCTATTCATTGTGGAAAACACCGATACGGCTCTACGGAGTCTTTCTCAATCAACCTGAAGTACGGCAAGGAACGCCTCCTGGGGGATCTCGACGGTTCCCACCTGTTTCATGCGTTTTTTGCCTTCTCTTTGCTTCTCCAGAAGTTTGCGTTTTCTGGTGATGTCGCCACCATAACATTTTGCCGTGACGTTCTTCCTGAGTGGTTTCACGGTGGTACGGGCTATCACCCTGGTTCCGATCGATGCTTGTATCACAACCTCGAACAGTTGGCGGGGGATCAGTTCCTTGAGTTTGCCGGTCATCTTTCTGCCCCACGCCTGCGCCTTATCGCTGTGTATGATGATACTAAATGCGTCCACAGGATCGCCATTGATGAGCATGTCCAACCGGACCAAGTCGCTTTTCCGATACTCGGCGAATTCGTAGTCCATGCCGGCATACCCTCGCGACACTGTCTTCAGCCGGTCGTAGAAGTCGATGATGATCTCCGCGAGTGGGAATTCCCATTCGAGTTGAACGCGGACCGTGTCCAGGTAGCTCATCCCGATGTACTCGCCACGGCGCTCTTGCCCGAGGGTCATGATTGCACCGATATGATCAGAGGGTGTCGTGATGTGTGTCTTTACGTAGGGCTCATTGACACACTGTACCTTGGTCCCGGTCAACATCTTCGATGGGTTCTCGATCACCTCAACCGTGCCGTCAGTCTTGTGGACGTGGTACTCCACGTTTGGAACTGTGGTAATGAGATCGAGGTCGAATTCCCGCTCGAGCCGTTCCTGCACAATGTCCATATGAAGCAGGCCGAGGAATCCGCACCGGAAACCGAACCCCAGGGCAACAGAAGTCTCGGGTTCATAGTGGAGGGAGGCATCGTTGAGCTGGAGCCTCTCCAACGCGTCGCGTAGTTCCTCGTACTGGTTTGAGTCGGTGGGATACAGACCCGCAAAGACCATCGGGTGAGATTCACGGTATCCGGGAAGTTTTTCCGCCGCCGGTCGCTTGGCATCCAACACCGTATCGCCCACTCGCGTTTCGCGCACACCTCTGACGTTTGCAACCAGGTACCCGACCTGCCCCGCTCTGAGCTCGTCTGTCTTCCTCTGGTCGAGCTGCATGTACCCGACTTCTACGACCTCATAGCGGTCACCGGAATGTGAGCCAAAGCATATAACGGTTCCCCGCGCGACACTGCCATCGACCACGCGGATCGAGGGGATCGCACCGCGATATCTGTCGTAGTATGTGTCGAAAATCAGTGCGCGGAGTGGAGCATCGGGATCGCCCGTGGGCGGAGGCACGCGTTCGACGATCGTGTTGAGCAGATTACGCATGCCGGTTCCTTCCTTGGCCGACACTCGCAGGATCTCCTCGTCGCCAACGCCAAGCAGATCCTGAAGCTCCTCAGACCGCCTGTCGGGTTCTGCGGCCGGGAGGTCGATCTTGTTCAAAACAGGGACGATCTCCAACCCCGCCTCCATTGCGAGGAAGAGATTGCTCACCGTCTGTGCTTCGATACCCTGACTCGCGTCGACGACCAGGAGTGCACCTTCGCACGCATTCAGCGATCGCGAAACCTCATAGGTGAAGTCGACGTGTCCCGGCGTGTCGATCAGGCATAGTTCGTACTCCGTCCCGTCGATTTCATATGCCATCCGCACGGCATTCAGCTTGATCGTGATGCCACGCTCGCGCTCCAGGTCCATGGTGTCCAGAACCTGGGCCCGCATGCGGCGCTGTTCCAGCGTGCCCGTCAGCTCAATGAGCCTGTCGGCGATCGTGGACTTGCCGTGGTCGATGTGCGCAACTATGCAGAAGTTGCGAATGTTTTTCTGACGCATCGGAGGAATATAAGGAGGGGAGAGGAGGGTCGATCGCAGATTCTAGAATTCAGATTGCAGATTTGTGGTGCGAAGGTAGCCTTCGGCACCACAGCCTGCATTACAGCAAGTCTGAAATCTCAAATCGTTTCGATCTGCAATCTGAAATCCTCACCCCGTCTGCTTCCACTTGGGCCTCTCGGGATTGTTTGCTATCTCGAGGCTCAGGTAGAACATCAACTTCACGATGCGTGTGGCTTTATCGGTATCTACCTTCTCGATTTCGTCATTTACACCGTGGTAGTCTTCATGGGTGCCGTTGAAAAAGAACAGAACCGGTACGCCTTTCTCGGCGAAGTTGTAGTGATCCGAACGGTAGTAGAACCGCTCCTCCGGCCAGATGTCGTCGATCGCCGTCATGTTCAGTTCGGGATGTTCCGCGTTAACCCTGTCCAGCGTCTCGCCGAGATCCGAGAATTCCTTTCCAATGGCCACGATTGTATCGGTCCAGTTCCGGCCGATCATGTCGGTGTTCACGTCCGCCACAATCTGAGTGATCGGAACCGAGGGGTTCTCTGAGTAGTACTCGCTGCCCCACAACCCCTTCTCTTCGCCGCTGACAGCTAGGAAGATCATCGAACGCTTGGGACGCGGGTTCATCATTGCGAAAGCTTCAGCAGCCTCGATAACCGCAGCCGTCCCAGATGCATTGTCGTCAGCCCCGTTCATTATGCTGTCGCCATCGACAG
>CAYTDU010000360.1:0-5855 GCA_964436395.1 uncultured Gemmatimonadaceae bacterium
GAAACTCACTACGCCGGTCTGGTGGACGAAAACGGTTGCGTGAACTTCTATGACGGCAAGGTACGGGCGGTCGATCCCTCGGGGGTAGAGGTTGCGCTGTTTGGCGCCGCGGACTATTTGGACCATATCGCAGAACGCGTCGTGCCCTGGTCGTATCTCAAACTCCCGTACCTGAAGAACGTAGGCTGGGAGGGGATGACTGGCGGAGAAACCAGTGGTGTGTACAGGGTGAACTCGCTGGCGAGGCTGAACGTTGCCGATTCAATGGCAACACCTAAGGCACAGCATGCGTACGAGCGCCTGTATGCGCATTTTGGGCAAAAGCCGGTGCATCACACTCTCGCATTCCACTGGGCCCGACTCGTTGAATGTCTCTATTGTGCCGAGGAAGTGCAGAGGCTCGCCCGCGACCAGGAGATCACCAGCCAAGAGGTACGGACGGTTCCTACCGCGAAGCCTTCGGTCGGAGTTGGAGTTGTCGAGGCACCGAGGGGCACGCTCTACCATCACTACGAGACCGATCCGAACGGCTTGATCAAGTCGGTGAACCTCATCGTGGCGACCGTCCAGAACAACGCCGGTATGAACATGTCAGTCAGGAAGGCGGCGAAGGCGTACATCAAGAATGGTGTAGCCTCCGAGGCACTGCTGGACAGAGTCGAAATGGCATTCCGAGCCTACGATCCATGTCTGGCCTGCGCGAGCCATGCGTTACCAGGGCGGATGCCACTAAAGGTTTCGATCCATCGCAGCGACGGAAGCGTGCAGGTCCTCACGCGAGGTGACGACTGAGGAATCTCGTCGTCGGATTGGGGTCCGATATCCTAACTGACGATGGAGTAGGACTCCATGTTGTGCGAGCGTTGAGAGAACGGATCGCGCAGGAGAATGTGGACATCCTCGAAGTTGGAACGGCCGGGCTCAGTATCCTCGACCTCGTGGCGGGATATGACCGGCTGATTGTAGTTGATGCGATAGTCAGTGGCGCAGATCCCGGAACGGTTCACGAACTGCGGGGAGCAGACGTTGCGCGCGCGTCTCACCTGGGCCCCGGTCACGACGCCGACTTGCCGACCGTTCTTGCGTTGGGAGAGAAACTCGCTGCGGAGCAGATGCCGAGCGAAGTAGTCGTGGTTGCGGTCGAGGCAGCGGACATCGCTACCGTGTCGGCGGACCTTTCGCCTGAAGTGAAAGCCGCAGTGCCTAACGCAACGGCTAGGGTTGAGGCGATCTGCTCAGGGGGGTCGGCTGCCTGAGCGTAATCGCTACTATCTCCGACTTACTGCCGGTCCGGAGCGGTGGCCCCCAGGTACCGGTTCCACTCGTGATGTACAGGGAAAAGCCGTCGATTTCGTGCAGACCGTAGTGATACCCGCCGAAGATCCATTGAGTGAGGTACGTGAACGGAAAGATCTGGCCTTCGTGAGTATGTCCGGAAAGCTGTAGATCGACGCGGAATTTCCGTGCAAACGAAAAATCTATGTCCGGTTCCAGATAGGTGCTCGCCTGTTGCTCGGCGCGACCCGAACTCGACTCTGCGACATCGGTGGGAGTGTGGTACAGGAGTATGCAGGGCTTTGTTGGGTCAATCGCCTCTCCCATCCTGGCGACCGAACGCGTCTTGTTGGCCGTGGAGAATTCGGGGAAGCTCGCTCCGGCAATTTGTAACCCATCTAACTCGACAACCTCGTCATTCAGAATACGCATGCCCGCCTGCTCGACGGTTGCAAGCGGTTCGGTCAGCCCGAGGTAACCTTCATGATTTCCGGTTACGAAGAAGACATCTCTCGAAGCGCTCAGCTCCCGAAGTGGCTCGGCGAACGTATGGAGATTCGCACCCATACCGTCGAAGAGGTCGCCGGTGATGAAGATCAAGTCCGGCTCCAAGTCGTTCACCTTATCGATCACGCCTCTAAGGAACCGCAAACCTCTGATGGATCCCAAGTGCACATCCGAAAGCTGCACGACGGTCTTGCCATTCCAATGGTCTGGTAAGTCGGCTAGCTGTACATCGAGCCGTTTCACCGTAACCGAGAATGCATTTAGTGCCCCGTACACGGTCACGGCAAGAGCCAATCCTACGAACACGCCGAAGGCAGTGCGCATACTGGGCGCGCTTTTCTCGTTTTTCGTGATCGCAACCACGAGCCAGAACACGGGAAGCACGGGCAGCAGGTGTAGCCACAGCCCCATCCATAGCGACGATATCCAGGAGAAAATAATGGTGACGAGATTGCTGGATAACCTCAGAAAGATCGCGGAGAGGAAATAGCTAATCATCAACACTGCAACCGCGAACTGGAGAGTCCGTTTTACTCCCGTGCGATTGATGTTGAAAACACGGACTGTAGTGAAGTAAAGGATGTAGTGCGATCCCAGTAGGATGCCGAGCGTGAGAAACGAATAGAAGATGAAGCTAGTCAAATGACGGCATCCAAGAATTCCACGACTACGCGCGCCGCGAAGCCAGAGTGCTCCTTATTCGTGAAGAGATGGTTGGCACCGGGAATGGCCACGAACCACTTCGGCTGTCGAGCCGCGGCGAATATCCGCTCACCCTCTTCGATCTCAACGATGCGGTCGGCCGTTGGGTGTACGACCAGAATCGGGCGTCCCATTTCGGTCACATGGTCGAGCGTGCCGTGCCTGTCGAGATCTCGGAAAAACTCGGCCGAAATGTCGAATGGGCGGCCGGCGATTTCAACACGCACCTTTCCGGTTTCTAGCGCAGTCTCGACATCCACTTTACTGAATGCGCGACGGACATGCTCTGTTGTAGCCGGGGAAGCCAACACCGCGGCAGCCTTCACCTCAGCGAGACGATGGGCGGCCAACAGCGTTGCGGCTCCGCCAAGACTATGACCCACCATCGCAGCTGTTTCGAAGCCTTGGTCTTTCAAGAAGTCAACCGCTGACATCAAGTCGGCCACGTTTGTGGTTACGCTCGTATCCTCAAATTCACCTTCACTCTCTCCAAGCCCGGTGAAGTCGAATCTCAGAACGGTGTAGCCGCCATCGGCGATGCCGTCGGCAAGGTATCTGATGACCTTGTAGGATTTCGAACAGGTGAAGCAATGTGCCAGCACGATGCCCGCATTTGACTCTCCAGGAGGGTGGTGCAGTACTCCGGAGAGACGACTCTGCAAGCCATCAAAGGTGACTGCTTCGTTCGGTTTGGACATTATCCTTACAATCATAATGGATCTACCGACCCTCGTCGCGATAGCCGTCGCTCTAGGAATCGACGCGTTTGCCGTATCGCTGTCTGCCGGCGCGTACTTGGTGCCCGCTGATGCGCGCCAGACATTCAGGCTGTCGTTCCATTTCGGCCTGTTCCAGTTCCTCATGCCGATTCTCGGCTGGCTCGCCGCAGCAGAACTCGCAGACATCATCAAAGACTATGATCACTGGGTCGCGTTCGGCTTGCTTGCGCTGATCGGTGGTAAGATGATCGCGGAGTCGTTTCAGGAGAGCAGGGCTCTGAAAAAGGACGTGTCGCGAGGTTGGTCGCTCGTTGCCCTGAGCGTAGCGACGAGCATTGATGCTCTCGCGGTTGGTTTCTCGCTCTCTCTGATCGGCGCACGCATCATATTCCCTGCAATCCTCATCGGAATCGTTGCGAGCTTGATGTCGCTCTTAGGTGTGCGTCTGGGTGAGCGAGTATCTGGTATGTGCGAACGACGCGTGGAATTCGTTGGAGGAGCCGTATTGATACTTGTCGGTCTGAGAATCGTGCTCGAACACACTCTTTGATCAACGTTGTTCGTTCAGCGTTCCCCGCTTTCTGATCAACAATCCAGTAGTCGACACAAGCACATCAAACAGTGCCTGATCGTCCGTAGCGATGAACGTGCCGGAGCCGTATTCTGCATCGACCAACCAACCGAGAATAGGGTGACGCCGACGCAGCTCAAACAGGTCGAGCGGTTTGGATGACGAAAGAGCAAACACGGTCCGAGGATTTGATTGCTCGGCTTCTAGATCCAAGTACCTGCCGGAAATTCGGTCCAGTTCGTAATCGGTGTGCAAACCCAACACATTAGCGATGGGTTTCCATTTGAGGATGCGTGCGTCCATGTAGAACTCATCACCTTCCAGCACAAACACTGTATCCCGTCCATCGGGGAGGCGCACCTGAGCCTCGAACCGTGAGTCGGAGATCCTCTGAGTAGTCACAGTTGCAACAACGTCTTCACGGATCAGAGCTCTGTACCCTTGAGTGGATACCGTGAGTGTGCCGGCCAACGCTGTTAGTGAGAGCATTAGCAATGCCAACAGTGTGTTGGCGGTCGTTCGGAAAATCCGCCTCTTCTTGAGCGCCCAAACGGACAGCACAAGAAAACCCAAGAAGAGCACGGCAAAGAACAGGGTCAGAAAGATCAGTGGCTTGGCCATGGGACCCCCCGAGTCGCACATAGGAGCGTTAAAGATATCAGAAATACACCGTTGCTCGAGCCAGCATTGAGTACAGACCAGCCGGGAAGACGCCGTCTTCCTTGCCGACGGTGATTCCTCCGAACACTACTAGATCGGCATTTTGGGCAATCGACACGTCGAGACGAGGGTTCAGCATCGCCGAACCGTCAGGCGACGTAAACATGTACATGCTTCCCTGTGCGAGCTCGGAAATGTCTGTTCTCAATCCTCCGAGTATCCACCAGCGACCAATCGGCTCGCCGTATATCAAGTTCGCCAGCCAATCGTGAGTTGGGTATGGCGATCCGAATTCTGCGCGCCCGTTGTAGAGTCCCTCCGCCATCAAGTACGTACCGCCTTCGAGAGTGTAATCGAAGCCTGCGGCGATGCGAGTGAAGTTCTCCTCCAACTCCATGCTGTTGTAGTTACCCTCCATCCAAACTCCCAATCCCAAGAGTTCACCGGAAAACTCCAACCCTGCCGCGCGCCGTCTCTGGGTTACTGGGAAAAGCGTGGCTGCATCAAATGACGTTGAGTCTTCTACCTGGTGCAGGGTGACGGCGACGTCATAGCCGATTGAACTGATGTGAGTGCCAAGACGCACTGCATAACCGGTAGCACCAACGTCGTCTCGCGGTGCGATTATCGTTGCCAGTCTGCCGCCCACGCCCCAGGTATAGTCGAAGCGTAGAGCCGTGACTCCTTCCTTCTCGTAGGTTGGGTCGAGGATATTCTTGCGGTGAAACAGATCGGTTGGATTGAAGCTGTATGCCGGTCCCCACGATAGCTGCTGCTTGCCAGCGCGAATACGTGCGCGGCCGATATCCCAGGATATGAATGCGTTGTCCAAGTATGTGCGCGTGCGGTCTATCTCGTAGGAGGCGGGAACACCTGCCGCCAGCAAATCGGCTACTACAGCCTCAGGGAGGTACCCGCTCAAGTCGTATTCAATCTTGCCGTGATTGGCTATCAGGTTGATGTTTGCTCTGAACTCGAGGCCGTCGATGGTGGAGTTGCTGAAATCGATCCGCAGCTTCGAGGCGTCGATGAGCTGCTCCTCAACCCCACTGGTGTAGTCGATTTGGAACGTGTGTTCGACGTAGCCGGTGATGTCTACTTCTTGGGCAACCGAACCTGTTGGCCACGAGAGAGCTAGTAGTGTTGCTGAGGCGGCGGTGTAGGAGATGTGGAGGGGCAGCGCATTACGTGCCAAGATCATATCCCTCATCGCTATCGTATCCTGCGTGTCAGGGCGGCTCTCGTAAACAACGACGGATCCGGTTCCTCGGTGAACGTGACTTCCACCGTTTCCAAGACCGTGCGCGAGCCCTCGTGGTGGTTCACCATCTCCATCTTGAACGCCGTCTTCCTGTTGTCCACGATCCGGAGATCAGTCAAGAACAGTGTCTTGATATTCTCGTCGTTCTCGCAGTACTCGA
>CAYTDU010000361.1:0-5843 GCA_964436395.1 uncultured Gemmatimonadaceae bacterium
TTCGATGTTGGTGTTCGACGTTGGACGTTCGATATTCCCCCACCCCCCTAGCGCCCTCTCATTTCCCGAGGTAGTCTGAAGTAGAGGAACCAAGGAGGCCCAAATGCCGGTCGCAAAGCTCAAGGAGTTCCTGGACAGTCACAACATCAAATACGTGACAATCAGTCACTCACCAGCCTACACTGCGCAGGCTATCGCAGCGGCAGCACATGTCTCTGGCAAGGAGTTGGCCAAGACGGTCATGGTGAAGATCGATGGGAAGATGACCATGGCTGTTCTGCCGGCGTCCTACCAGGTGGACCTCGATCTCATGCGGGACGCGGTGGGCGCGACGAATGTAGAGGTTGCCACCGAAGCCGAATTCGAGGGAATGTTTCCCGGGTGTGAGGTGGGGGCAATGCCTCCGTTCGGCAATCTCTACGGTATGGACGTCTTCTCGGCAAAGCGGCTAGCCGAAGATGAAGAGATCGCCTTCAATGCGGGATCTCACGTCGAGTTGATCAAATTGGCGTACGCCGATTTCGCGCGACTTGTGCAACCTACCGTGTTGGCGTTCTCCGCGGCGAAGGGCTGATCGCGAGAGTCGCAACCACCGGGAAGTGATCCGATGGGTAACGGCGGTCCTCCGCCGTGCGTACGATATCTGCGTCCACGATCTCCCAGTCGTCGGACACGAGCACGGCGTCGATCTTCTCACCCGTTGTGACGCCGTCGAACCCGTTGAAGGTGCCCACCTCAACCTGGGCTGGGAATAGGATTCGGTAGGAATCCCTCAAACCCAACGGGTGTGGTGCGTCTACCGTTTCTGGGTGTGCCTGGGTTGTTTCTCCACGCAGGTATAGCATTGCGGGGTTCGATTCACCGGCGTTGAAATCTCCGGTAACAATGTACGGCTCGGGGTGTTTGCGGCTCGTGACGCGTTCGGTCAGCAGTTCGAGGGCTAGTTCCCGTGACGGCTGAGACTCGTGATCGAGGTGCAAGTTGTAGACGTAAAACGTGATTCCCGATTCCCGGTCTGCGAACCGGGCCCAAGTACAAATCCTTGTGATCGTGTTTCCCCATGAGACCGATCCGGGGTCTTCAGGTGTGTCAGATAGCCAAAAGGTCTCCTGCTCAACTAACCGCAGCCGATCGGACCTATAGAGGATCGCCGCGTATTCTCCGGCCTCTTCTCCGTCATCTCTACCGACACCAACCTCTCCGTATTCCGGTAGCGCATCGCGCAGCTCATCCAGTTGAAATCGGAGGACCTCCTGAGTGCCAAGGACGTCGGGTTTGTATTCACCGATGACACGGAACACCAGGTCCCGACGCAGCGGCCAACTGTTGTCGCCATCATCTGCTGTACCGTACCGCAGGTTGAAGCTCATCACGCGAAACCCAGCTACCGACTCGGTCTCATTGTGGTTGCACGACCAACAGAATGCGGCCAAGATGAATACAAGCGAAAAACGCCTGAGTCTCGACTTCGTTGTCATCGTGCCTCCAAAGAGTCTCGCGTCAAGATGCTCACGGGAACGGCTACTAAGGCCGGAACGGTTCCATCACGCAGATATGCGGCAACTGATTGAATGGTGCGCCGGCCGATCTCGACGGGGTCCTGTACTGCGTCGGCGATGAGGAGAGTACCGCTGGAAATGGCCGTTCGCGCTTCAGGGGTAGCATCGTAGCCCACGACGATCACGTCCGTACGCCCAGCAGCGTCGAGAGATGCCAATGCCCCGAGTGCGCAGTCGTCGTTGCTGCCAAATATCGCTTCGATATTGTCGGCGCCTGCGAGCAAGTTGTCGGTTTTCTGTTTGGCGACATCGCGCAGACCCCGCTCCACCGCGGGTGCTGCGACGATCCGAATGTTCGGAAACGCATCGAGCGCTTCCCTAAAGCCGGCAACCCGATCGCGCACGCTGGCGACGGTCGGCTGGTCCAGTATCGCGACGTTGCCCTCTCCGCGCAGTCGTTCTGCAACGAACTCACCCAGCAGTCTTCCGCCTTGAACGTTGTCGCTTGCGATGTGGGATACGACTTCTCCCGCATCGGCCGAGATGTCGGCAGTGAATACCGGGATTCCCAATTCATTTGCCTCGGAAATCGCACTCACGATACCGGATGAATTGACTGGAGCGATGACGATCGCGTCCATGTCCAACGTAAGGAAGTTCTGCACCTGCTGCGTCTGTCGCGCCAGATCCCACTCACCGGCTACGATGTGAAGGTCGATGCCGAGGCTGTCGGCTGCCGTCTGCAGGCCAGCCTTCAGGTCCTGGTAGAAGACGTGTGCTTCCGTCAGCAGTGTCACGCCGACTTGTGGACGGTCACTTCCACTCGTACCTGCACACGACATGGTCGTTGAGGCTACCACGCTTCCAGCGACAAAGCACAGCCATCGGCCGCGTTGCAGAACCCTTTTAACCATCGTTTGCCTTTCCGCGTTTTGTCCAAACATCGAACAGTACTGCCGCGAGTATGATTCCGCCCTTCGAAATCTCTTGCCAGAACGCCTGGATTCCCATGAGGTCGAGAGCGTTGTTGAGTACCCCGGTGAGCAGGGCTCCAATTAGCGCTCCCACAGCTGTCCCGAGCCCACCGAACAGAGATGCACCGCCGATCACGGCAGCGGCAATCGCATTCAACTCGTAGAGCATTCCGGCATCAGGCCCGCCTGACCGTAGTTGCCCAACCATCAGCACTGCAGCAAGCCCGGCACACGCCCCCGAAATCCCGTACACCGCTACTTTGATGCTTCGGATTGGCACCCCGGACAATCGGGCAGCTTCCTCGTTTCCTCCCACGGCATATACATGACGGCCGAACTTGGTGCGGGAGAGAACAAATGCGCCGATCCCGACGAGGAGGAGCATGACCAGAGCTGGAACGGGGAAGCCGCGAGGCAGACCCGGTACGGGAATTCGCCCGGCTCCCAAGTGGTTGAGCATGTCCAGGCCCGCAACCTTGAGATCGAAACTCGGATCGCCCGCCGCGGGGAAACCGATCGGCACCCCGCCGGTGAAAAGGCGGGCGGCGCCACGCGCCATCGTCATCGTTGCGAGCGTTACCATGAACGGTGCAACGCGCAACTGAGCGACAATCGCCCCGTTTACCAGGCCCAAAACCGTCCCCGCACCGAGCCCTACTGCGACTGCGAGTATCGTGGCTCCGAAAGCTCCAAGGATGGTGAGGACCCCGGTGCTTGTAACGGTCGCCGCCACGAGGACTCCGGCCAATCCGACGATTGATCCCACTGAGAGGTCGATGCCCGCGGTGACGATCACGAACGTGATTCCGAGTGCGAGAATCGCATTGACCGAGACGTGCAGCAGAACCGTGGTCAGATTCGCCCGGGTGAAGAAACCCGGAACGGCAAAGGCGGCCATCAACACGATAAATGCGAGTGCGATGCCCACTCCGTACTTGGCGATCCAGTCGGACTCTCGAGGCTTATTCCTTTTGCTCACGCCGCAGCAACCGCCAGTGCAATTATTGCTTCGTTCGTCATTTCCTCTCCCGTCAGGGAACCCGTCACCCTTCCTTCACGTAGGACAATCACACGGTCGGCAAGAGCCAAGATCTCCGGCAGCTCCGATGAGATCACCAAAACGGCTTTCCCATTGTCTGCCAGCGCCCTTATCAACTGATGTAGTTCCACCTTGGCTCCGACGTCCACCCCTCTGGTGGGTTCGTCCAACAACACCACGTCGGCATCTGCCAGCAGCCCCTTTGCGAACACTACCTTCTGCTGATTGCCGCCTGACAGAGTCGATACTTCCCGTTCGATATCTGGTGGCCGCAATGCCACATCGTCGATCATGCGTGAAGCAGATGCAGCTTCTTTTCGTCGGTCGATTACTCCGCGGCGTGAGAAATTCTCGATTACCGGCAAGGTCACATTCTCGCGCACGCGCATTCCTAGAATGAGTCCTTCTCCCTTTCGATCTTCCGAGAAATAGACGACACCACGGTCAATGGCTTCCCTCGGGGTTTTTGGCGTGTACGGAGTCCCATCGAGAAACATCTGACCACTGTCATAGGTGTCGATTCCGGCGATTGCCCTCGCGACTTCAGTTCTGCCGGAGCCGACGAGGCCTGCGAGTCCGACTATCTCACCGCGCCTGATGTCTAGAGAGACTGCGCGGTAGCTGGAGCCTCGCGTCAGGTTGCGAACGCTTACACAGGGTCTCTCTTCTGGTAGACGGTTTGGCTCCAATCTCTGGTATTCCACCTCCCGTCCCACCATTGCTCGAATGAGCTCTCGATCGGTGGTCTGCGACTTGGCACCAGCCCACACCACCCTCCCATCGCGGAGCACGGTTATCGAATCAGCAATTTGCCGGACTTCGTCTAGCCGGTGTGAAACAAAGACCACGCCGACCCCGTTGGATTGTAAGCATCGAATCTGCTCGAAAAGGTGATCCGTCTCGTGCGGTGTAAGAGTCGCAGTTGGCTCGTCTAGCGCGATCACTCTCGTCTTACGCACCAGCGCACGGGCGATCTCCACGAGCTGCCGCTGCGCAACCGACAGTTTTCTCACAGGTATGCTGGGATCGGAGTCGAAGCCAAGTGACTGGAGCGCAGCTCCTGCCAACCGGCGCATCCGTTGCAGGTCGAGAATGCCCCATCGCGACGGCTCCATGCCGAGGAAGACATTCGCATCGGCTCCGAGGTGGGGGACCAGTGCCAACTCCTGGTATATGACGGTGATGCCGTACCGCAGTGCGTCTCGAGGATTGTGGAACGCCACCGGACGATCGTCCACCCTGATCTCCCCCGAATCCGGCCGTGTAGCCCCGGCGATTACACGCAGCAGCGTCGATTTTCCCGCGCCGTTTTCACCCACTAGCGCGTGTACAGTGCCAGACTCCAAGTAGAAGTCGGCCGCATCCAGGGCTGTCACCCCCGGATATCGTTTGGTTGTACCGTACAGTTCGAGGACATTCACGAGGGGGAAAAAGATAGCGGGTGGGCTATGGGGACGGGAGGGAGACGAGGATGCAGGGAGCAGGGAGCGGGGAGCAGTGGTGGGGCCCGAGTAAACGCATTGTATACATACGACATCTCATTACCAGACCAGAATACTATGAAACCACTTCGGAGTGTTGTTGGCCAGTAACCGTTCGGACGAGCGAGTTCCGGATCTGGTGAGACGGGCGCAAGGCGGCGATCGATCAGCCTTCGAAGATCTCGTGAAGGTGTTTTACCGCCAGATCTACCGGTGGGCGTTGGGAATTACTTGCGACCCCGACGATGCTGACGATGTAACGCAGGAAGTGTTGGTGCGGTTGCAGAAGCGACTCGGCAGTTACGCCGAGAAGTCTCGGTTCTCGACTTGGCTGTTCCAGGTGACGAAAAACACGGCGCTGGGCATCCGGCGAAAGAACGCGCGGAGAAGAATACTGATGCTTGGAATCCGGACCGTCGACCACGGGGAAGGAATCTCAAAGGAGCATCCGTTGGAGCAGCTACAGACGTCGCAAGTCGTTGATCAAGTACGGACACTGTACGAGAAGCTGCCTACTCGCCAGCGGCAAGTGTTCGATCTTGCAGATCTGCAGGGTTTTACCCCTTTGGAGGTTGGGGAGATGCTCGGCATGAACCCCGTGACAGTCAGAGCAAATCTTTGCAAGGCGCGGAGGGCTATCCGCAGCAGGATACTCGACCAGTTTCCGGAAATGACAGAGGGATACGACACATGAAGTGCTCGACCGCCACAGCACCATCGCCTCTGTGCTCGGGGTGCTCGACATTGGACGATGCTCGACCTACGTCGAGAAGGAAGCCCTGACCCGTGCGCTCGTTGCCGAGCTGCAAATGACCAAGACGTCCTACTGGTCGGCGGTTTTGCTGCTCGC
>CAYTDU010000362.1:0-5839 GCA_964436395.1 uncultured Gemmatimonadaceae bacterium
CATCGGTCCGAATACTAGCTCTGCCTCTGGACCGATTTCAGGGGGCTGGGTCAAGGCTACTTTCGCATAACTGACCGCGGTCGAGACCTTCTCAAGCAAGGACACGAGAGAATCGATGTCAAAGTTCTCAACCAATACTCTGAGTTCGTCGAATTCCACGCAGCAAAGCCTGTCAAATCCACGACGAAGGACGTACCCGACACACAGGACGAGACACCTGAAGAAACTCTCCAGAACGCTTTCCAGAGCATAAGAAGCGATCTTGCGGGTGAGATCTTGTCTCGGATCAGGGACAACGACCCTCAGTTTTTTGAGCGTCTCGTAGTCGATCTCATGATTGCACTGGGATACGGAGGTTCGCGGGCTGACGCAGGCCGCTCCATTGGGCAAAGTGGAGACGAAGGAATTGACGGCATAATCAAGGAAGATCGGTTGGGACTTGACGTCATCTATCTTCAGGCCAAGCGTTGGGATGGCTCCGTCGGACGTCCCGAGGTGCAGAAGTTCGTCGGTGCGCTGCACGGCAAGCGGGCTAAGAAAGGTGTCTTCATCACAACGGGGAAATTCACAACGGACGCTGCCGACTATGTCGAGACTATTGATCCCAAGGTCATCCTCATAGACGGTCGCAAGCTTGCCGAGTTAATGATGGACCACAATCTGGGTGTCACGACAACCGTGAACTACGAGATCAAACGAATCGATACCGACTATTTCGAGGAAGAGTAATCCGGTGACACAATACGTATTGTCTGGGCCTCGATCTCCTGCCTGGTTGTCTCCAGCCTCGCGTAGAGCGCCAGAATAGGATCTTGTCTCCTGCTGTTATTCGGACTTCGCCTCCGTGCCCCTGCCGAGCAGCTCGACGATGTTAGCCTTTTCATCAATCATGGGTTAGATCAGCGGCGTTGTATAGTCATGGAGGGGTGACGCAGGGGCCGTGTCCGGCGCGTAGACAGTCGTTGTGGACGACGATGCCGATGGTTACGACGCCCTTGCGATAGGCGCGGCCGTAGTAGCGGTTGTCGTGGTCCATCAGTGCAACGAAATCGCCGAACCGGAGTTTATGAAGCTTGTACTCCTTCACCGTGTCCGGATCGCTGGTCATGATGTCGTAGTCGCCGAACGCCGGATCGCCAGCCGCGACGTTCAGGGTGATGCCCCCGATCAAAGGCAGGATGAACGGAGTCCCCTGATGATCGACGCCCCAGCGAGCGCGCGTTTTCGGTGGACCGGGCTGGCATTGCACAAGAAACTGGACGACGCGATCTTCGTTGGTTTTGAGCATGCTTCCTCCCGAGATTCCACCAAGCGCCCCGGTTTACGATTAACGTAGAGGCTGTTTCTGCATTGCCCTTTATCGTGTGGCTATGATCGCCGCAACCAGAGATCCGACAAGAAATAAGTCAGCGCGGCAAGAGCGATGGTACCACTGAGAAAGGCGATTGGTACATCAGTTTGCGCAACTAAACCAAAGTAGACCGCAATCGCTGCTACTGCCAGTAGGGTTACGACGAAAGCGTTGCGTGCGGCCTTGTCGCTGAGCGCCCGTGTGCGCTCGTCGTGCCGTAGCGCAGTGACCCCAAATCTGGGATGAGTGGCATATCGCCCGCTGCGAGGTGCCCAAAGAAAAAAGGCAAGAGCAGTCGCGGTCGCAAGAACGGCCATCCACCACGACGCGCCGGTCAGCACAAACAGGCCGCCGAATGCTGCTGATATCAACGTACGGCTAATGTAATAACGGGCCATACCTCTCATGTCTCTCCTCCTTTGTTGTCGTCCAGCCAAAACATATCTTCCAGAGATGTGCCCAACGTGCCCGCAAGCTGCAGCGCCAATTTGACCGAGGGCACGAACTTTGCCTTCTCTACGGCAATGATGGTCTGACGCGTTACCCCCACTCTCTCAGCAAGGGACACCTGCGTGAGCCCTTGTTGCAGACGCAGTTCCCTTAGGCGATTACAGAGTTTCATGGTTCGCTCCGATGTAAAGTTTTCTTTACATTATACGACAAGCATGCACTATGTCAAGTATGGTTTACATTGCTCCTCAGAACTAGACTGAACTGGACAATCGCAAGCAGATGACTCTATCTTGCCCCAGAGGCGATCTATCTACTGAAAAAGGAGACGCGATGAACATTCGCCTTGCCACTGTTGAGGATGTGCCTGTGCTTGCCAAGGTTCATGTGGACGCTTGGCGCGCCGCCTATCGAGGTGTGGTGTCGGATTCGTTTCTCAACGGCTTTACCTGCGCAAAGAGGGAAACCACCTTTCGCGAGATGCTTAAAAGCGATTCTCAAGCGACGTGTGTGGCGGAAGAGCGAGGGGGGATACTGGGCTTTTTCACAGTGGGGGCCTGCCGAGATTCGGATGCAGATGCCGATCTCACCGGCGAGATCTGGGGAATCTATATTGCACCGCTGCACTGGCGAAAGGGCGTCGGAACACACCTCGCTGCGAAAGCACAACAGATGCTCACATCCACTGGATACGAGGAAGCAACACTTTGGGTATCAGAGGGAAATAGGCGGGCACGTGAGTTTTGCGAAGCTCTAGGGTTTCGACCGGACGGAGTGTGCAAACAGCTCGATTTTGGGGTGCTTCTGACGGCCGTTCGTTACCGAAAGGCCTTGGCGAGTGAAGAAGGAGGAGCCGATGACAGATCTTAGCCTGGTGACCTACTGTGGTCTCTACTGCGGCCTGTGCGCCGAACGAGCCCGGATTCCTAAGCAGGCTCAGGCATTGCGGGAATCGATGCACAAAGAGGGCTACGAATTCTGGGGCAAAGAGTTGCCGGGATTCACCGAGTTTTGGAGCTTCCTGTCCGGCATTTGCGAACCCGACAATGCCTGTCCCGGGTGTCGACAGGACGGAGGCCCGCCGTTTTGCGGGATCAGGAAGTGCGCCCGAAAGCGGCAAATCGACGTCTGCGCCTTTTGTGACGACTACCCGTGCAGTCGGATAGAGGAAATTGCCAAAGGATATCCAACATTCCTCGCCGACGGGAAGAGGATGAAAGAAATCGGGATCGAGGCTTGGATTAAGGAGCAGGAAGGACGAGCGACGGCCGGATTCGCGTACGCCGACATTCGCTGCCGCCCATACAATGTTCCCCGAGAATAGCCGGCACAGGCAGAATCGATACCACAGGAGAGTATCGATGCTTGCAGAACGATGTCCACGCTTGTCGATTGCACCGATCTCGTCCAGAGAATCCCGGTGGCGACACACCAGGCGAGGGATTCCTCATCGCTCAATGCTTCAGATTTCTCCAAGACTCCCGGGGTGTGATAGCATGAACGGGAAAGGAGGTGATGGAAAGTGAAGGAGTTTTCCTTCTTGGTAGGGAATTGCCCGGGTGCCCTGGTGGAGATCGCGGAGGCGTTGGGCAACGACCACGTCAACATCGAGGGGATCGGTGGACTCACGGTGCTCGAGGAAGGGGTGATCGGCCTTGTGACCGATGATCCCGGAAAGGCCCGCAAGGTTCTGCGCACTGCAGAGGTCGATTTCGAGGAGAGGGAAGCGCTGGTGATCGATCTTCCCAACCATCCAGGCGAACTGGCCACTCTGCTTGGCCGACTGAGCAGCGAGCGGATCAATGTGCTCTCTTGCTACGCGGCAGTGGAGAAGAACCGCGTGATTCTGACCGTCGACCAACCCGATCGAGCCAAGGAGATCCTGCGGATCGCCTGACGGTGTTTTGCCGTGGCTGAGCAAGGAACAAATCGCCGAGCCGGGGTGTAGGTCTTCCGAGCCCTTGCAACGGAGGCGATGGATATGACGCGTCAAACGCATGGGATGGTCTTTGGTTTCGTCGTTCTTTCGATTCTGTTTGTTTCGCTTGTCACGTTGGCCGATGGGGTGGTGCTTCCCGACCGTCCCGAGAGCGGCTGGCTGTCGATCGTCTATCACGATGTGGCCATCACGATCTGCGACGGCATTGTGACGACGCACGTCGATCAGCTGTTCCGAAACGACACCGCTCACGACATTGAAGGGCGCTACGTCTTCCCGCTTCCGCCCGGAGCCGTCGTGTCCAGTTTCACGATGTGGGTCGACGGAGAGGCGCTCGAGGCGCGGATTCTCGGCGCCGAGGAGGCGCGGTCGATCTACGAGGATTACGTCCGGCGGGCGATCGATCCGGCGCTGCTTGAATACATCGGCCGAGACACGCTATCGGCGCGCATCTTTCCGATTCCGGCCGGCGGCCAGCGGCGGATCACGATCACCTACAGCGAACTTCTATCGGCAGACAACGGAGTCTATCGATACCGCTATCCGCTGGACACCGAGCGCTTTTCGGCTCGCCCTCTCGAACGGGTGAGAATCGCGGCCAATGTGAAGACGAACACAGCACTTGCCGCTGTCTACTCCCCCACCCACGACCTCACTGTTGAGCGGGCGAGCGAGGACACGGCGTCCGGTGTCTACGAAGAGCGAAACGTCCTTCCCACAGGGGATTTCCTCCTCTACTACGCGGTATCGACTGAGCAGATGGGGATGACGCTTCTCACCTACCGCGCGCCGGGCGAGGATGGGGTCTTTCTCCTCATCGCCACTCCTCCACAGGCTTCCACTACTGCGGCTGCCATTCCCAAGGACCTCGTCTTGGTTCTCGATACCTCCGGGAGCATGAGCGGGGGCAAGATCGAACAGGCCAAGGAGGCCCTGCGGTTCATTCTTGGCAACCTGAATCCCGATGACCGCTTTGCCGTGATGGCGTTTTCCGACTTCACCGAGGCGCTGCAAACAGAGCTCGTGCCCGTCTCGGCTGAGGCCGTCGCTTTGGCCATTGGCTGGGTGTCGCGGATCGAGGCCGGCGGCGGGACGAACATCGATCAGGCGCTGTCTCTGGCCTGCTCCATCTTTGAGGAGAACGACCGGCCGCGATTCCTCGTCTTCCTCACCGACGGCGAGCCGACCGTCGGTGAGACCGATCCACTCGCTATTTCCCGGCACGCGGCGGATGCGAACACGGCCGCCGCGCGTGTGTTCGTGTTCGGCGTGGGCTACAACGTCAACACGGTCCTTCTCGATCAGCTGGCGCAGGAGAATCGTGGGACGACGACCTACGTGCTTCCCGGCGAGAATCTCGAGATCGCTCTGTCCAACTTCTACCGGAAGATCGCTTCCCCCGTTCTTGCCGACACTGCGCTTGCGATCGAGGGTGCGGAGATCACCGATCTTCACCCGCGTGTGATGCCCGACCTGTTTCGTGGGACGCAGCTTCTTGTCCTCGGACGCTACCGAGGTGACGGGCAGGCGCGCGTCACCCTATCGGGACACGCCCAGGGCGCTCGCACTGTGTACACAACCGTGCAGACCTTCCCCGAAGTGGCTCTTGAGGCGGCGTTTCTACCGCGGTTGTGGGCGGGGAGAAAGATAGCCTACCTGCTCGATCAGATCCGTCTGTACGGCGAAAGCGACGAACTGGTCGAGGAGGTGATCGCGCTGAGCAGGCGCTACGGCATCATCACGCCGTACACGTCGTTCCTCGTCGATGGGGATCTATCCGCGGAGGAAGCGGCCGACGCCGTCTACGGCGCCGCCGCGCCGGCCAGCGGAGAGAGTGCGGTGCGCGGCGCTTCGGCGCTCAAGACCCTGGCTGAGGGCGAGACGGTGCAACGCGACATCGAAGGTGTCCGGATCGTCGAGGAGCGAACGTACTTCTTCAGGGACGGCGTGTGGACCGACAGCACGTACGACGGCCGAGAGACGATTGACGTCGCCGTTTACAGCACCGCCTACTTCGAACTGCTGGAGATCGTTCATTGGATCGGACCGCATCTAGCGATCGGTGAGAGTGTCATCATCCGTGTCGGTGACGTCTACGT
>CAYTDU010000363.1:0-4657 GCA_964436395.1 uncultured Gemmatimonadaceae bacterium
GTAGGGCGGTACCCTTCCCCGCCACATCACCACACCGGGCGGTACGGCGGTCGGTGCACCGTGGAGACAACCTACCGCCTTACCGCCTGGGTGGAGCGGCTGGGTGCGGGGTACCGCCCTCAACGGGTTGTCTCCGCCACAGAACCTGACGACATTACGACCTCTCAGATCGCGCCGCCGATGCGCTGAATCAACCAGGAGAGGTGTCCGAGTGGTTGAAGGAGCCGGTCTCGAAAACCGGTGAACCCTCACGGGTTCCGTGGGTTCGAATCCCACCCTCTCCGTATTTTCCTCCCCATAACCCAACTCCGCCGGGGCGTCGGGCGGATCTGCACCCCACTGAACCCAATTGACTCCGGCACTGCATCCTGTGGTAAATTTCGCCGATGACGAATGAGGGCATAACCAAAGACCTTCTCTCCGGCTACCCAGTAATAATTGAGATACCCGTGCTGTGGGGTGAGTTAGACGCATACGGTCACGTCAACAACACCGTATACTTCAAGTACTTCGAATCGGCGCGGATGGCCTATCTCGAACGTTGCGGAGTCCTCGAGCACTACGAACGTGACCATCACGGCATCATCTTGTACTCGACCGAGTGTCGATTCCGCACAGCTTTGCATCACCCTGATGCAGTCTTGATTGGGGCCCGGACGGTCCAGATTGAGAGCGACCGTTTCGTGATGGCTTACTCGGTGGTGTCATGCTCCCAAGAACGAGTCGCCGCTGAAGGACGTGCAACACTGGTTTGGTTCGACTACGATGTCCGCACCAAGATCTCTATACCAGAGTCTGTTCGAAATGCCATCGGTGAACTCGAGGCCGTGAGCACCTCCTCCTAGCCAGAGAGCCGCAACCGCGACGGCGCGCCAACAGGCGGCGAGACGGAGGAGTGCTGCTTGTCGGTTATCGAGCCCCTCGTCCCGCGCCGACCGAAATCACGAAATGTTCCATCACCTCAGTCCTTGATCCATTGCCGAGGTTGCTCCGCTGCATTCGATAGCCGAGCGCCAGCCAGATTGGCAATGCAGATACGTCCCACCTCAACTCGCCTATGATTCCCTGTCCGCCACCGTAGTCAGCATCGACGTCCACGTCCGCCGACAAGACCTGGCGAAACTCGAATATGCTCACCAACCGAGGTGAGCCAAGTTGGGTTTTCGCCTGAATATGTGCCTCCCAAAAAACCCATCGTTCAGTTCCCTCGGGGATTATCAGGCTTCTGATGTGTGGTGCCAATCCAAATCTCAGCCAAGATGAAGCGCGAACGGAGATCGTTATCTCACCCTCTACGATGTCTCTGTCCGTTCCAGCGCCGCTCGGGCTCAGCGATCCTTCCAGATACCGGAATCCAAGGCCGAGCCGACCATACGAGACCGTTCCGTAACCACCGATACCAAAACCTGTGAGACGCTGTTCCCCGGCGGCTTCAACGGTGTTGAGATTCATGAAAGAGGCGCCCAAGCTCCCAGACGTCCCTATGGGACTCTGTGCAGAAACCGACGACGCGACGAAAATCATAGCGCACAAGAGCTGAGCCAACCTAACAACACTGGTTCGCATCAGCGTCGCCGTAGGTCCACTTTGCGGGATGCGCCAGTCTCGATCACCATCCGAGTATTGGCTATGCGGTCGGCGTTCTCTGCCGTGATATCCCTGACACGCTCATCCCAGTCTGCCTGCAGAGCCCTGTTCGCTGCGATGTTCTCCGGCAAGGGGCGACCTGGTCTTCTCGCAACAAACCCCACGATGCCCGCGACACTCATTGCACTTCCGACAACAATGCGGGTCCCAGCCAACTGAGCATCCGAGGCCAGAGCGTTTGGTAGTAGCATCACGGCTCCGCCCATCAACAAGCCTCCGAGTAGCGTCTCTATCGTCTGTCCCCTGCCGGTGTTTTCAGGAAGGAACAGCGAGTCGGCCAACGGCAGTGGGTGTTCGAGTGTATCCTCGCGAACCGTCAAAAGGCTGAGGGGAATTCTCGTAGATCGCAATGAAACACCGCCAGGGCGCCGTGATGTGATTGTGAGAGTGTAAGCGCCATCGGCGGGTCTCGTACCAAGCGAATCCAACCCGTCCCAGGTCACGATCAGGCTGTCGCTCACTGGGCCATCGTATACGAGCCGTACCAGGGAGCTGTCCCGATCGAAAACCTCCACTGCAGCTCCCAGGAACGAACTTGCGTACAGAGTGATCGGGAGATCGGGAGACCTGATCCCGATGGAGGTACTGTCCGGCACAGCGACGGTGAGGGCTTTGGTGGCCCGCCTTACAGCTTCGAAGATGTCTGTGACGCCGGGTTCGAAGACCAATGGATCGGGCCTTTGGCGCGTATCAAACAGGACCAACTGTTCAAACAGCGTTTCAGTGGAGTCGGGGTTACCCAGGTAGTACTGCGTGGCGGCAAGGTAAATGAGGGCGCTGCCATAATCCTCGTTGTCGATCGTAACCCCGGGCCTGGATCTCAGAGCTCGACGCAAGGAGGCGGCCGCAGCTTCGAATTCGAGCTCGCCGTACGCTCGAATCCCTTGCTCGACCAACGCCGAAGCGGTCTGTGCAATAGTCGCAGCCGGACTCGTTGCTGTCGCGATCGCTACCAGGGCGAGTAGCGCGCGAATGCGCATCACGGCTGGCGAGGCCTGAGAACGATGTCGGTGATGCGGCGTTGTCTGCCGGAGAAGATCTCGATTTCGGCTTCATAGGTCTCGAAACCATCTCGCGACACACGAATCGTGTGAATCCCTGCTGCGATAGTCAGCCCGGCTTGCGGTGTATTCCCGACGAATTCCCCGTCGATGTAGACGCGTCCCCACGGCCGAGAATTGACAAACAACTCTCCGGGAGCTTGCGGGACTTCCGGAGCCGCAGATACGGCAGGTGCTTGCTGTGGCGGCGTGGGGGTTGCACGTGGGCGCTCCCGAGCAGTTTGCCGGACAGGGTCAGCGGGAGTCTCGGCAGTTGCCGGAAGATCGCCAGACGCGTCTTCCGCGGTCGGCGGAAGAGGTGCCGCGCCCTCCGGGCGCGTTTCTGTCACTATGTATGTAGAAGTTACGGCCGGCGTGTCTGCCGGCACCAGAGGCATACCGCGACCCAGTCCGAACCAGTAGTAGGCGGCGGCCGCAACGATCAACACGGCTGCTCCAGCAATTCCCCACAACCACCTCAGCCGCCGTTTTGGCGAATCGATGACGAACACATGTGACGGCCTGGTTGGCCGACTTTCGGGGACCATCACGCCTGGGGTCGTTTGCGGTGCCCAGTCGCGGCGGAGCATCGCTACAAAATCGAGAACACCGGCAAATCGGATAGCTGGCGTTTTGCCCAAAGCACGTTGGATCGCGTTGCTGACATGCTCTGGGGTGCCCTCAACTACATTCGCAATCGGTTCGAGGATTTCCGCCCGGTGCATGCGCTCCATTTCTTCAGGTGAATCGCCAACAAAAGGCACACTCCCTGTCAGACACTCGTAGGCGACTACACCAAGCGAATACTGGTCTGCGCTTGCCCCCACCGACCGGGCTCGGAACTGTTCCGGAGCCATGTACTCGGGGCTACCTGTCAACACCCTTGCGTTGCCTTGCTCCGACGTCGGTCTCAGTGCACTCATTACGCAGGCGTCGCTTACCATTGCCCATCGGTCTGCATCAACTAAGATATTGTCAGGCTTGACGTTACCGTGCGTGACGCTACGGCGATGCAAATAGTCGAGAGCGCTTGCGACCTGCTCCAAGATCTTCTGGCAGGTCTCCAACTCCATCGGTCCGGATTCCCTCAGTATATCGGCAAGGGAGCGGCCTTTGATGTACTCCATAGAGTACCAAAGAATGGCTTTGGTGTGCCCAAAGCTCAGGATTGGGACGATGTGAGCGTGAGAAAGCGACGCGGCCACGCTTGCTTCGCGCTCGAACGCGACAAGGTCGACGTTCATGCCGCGCTGCAGTGGAATGACCTTTAGCGCCACCAGCCGGTTGGTGTCGACCTCGTCTGCCAAGTAAACCGAAGATCTCGACCCGTGCCGTAACAGGACGTTCAGCCTGAAGCGACCTTCGAGTTCACGCTGAACCGTCTCTTGTACTTCGTCTACGACGGGCTTGTCCACCGCAACCGTAGCAGTGGCTCCGGGTACAAACCCGCACAACACACATTTCCCGGTGTCCTCTGAGAGTTCACCGACGGCACAGCGTGGGCAATTCATACTAATAAACTAAGGAAGAATTGTGCCGGTGTCACTAGTGTGAACTGCAGTTTCAGGATTTGCGGCTCTAAAGTGTGATGTAGGTCACAAATACGCATCATTTCGACTGAAATTCCCGCCCAAGTCATCCATCAGGATCATCGATGGAAGTCGTATAGGTGAAACCACCCGTCGAAGTAGCCGTACCACCTGGCGCAGTTACCACTACATCCACCGCTCCCGGTGTACCTGCCGGCGTAGTCACCTCAACTGTCGTCGCCGTGACCGTGCCAACCGTTCCCGAGACACCGTCAAACGTCACATCACTCGTACCCGTCAAATTGGTGCCCGTGATCGTCACTGCCGTACCACCGCCCTCGGGTCCAGACGCCGGAACTATCGTCGAAATCGTAGGCGCAGCTATGTAGGTGAAACCACCCGTCGAAGTAGCCGTACCACCTGGCGCAGTTACCACTACAT
>CAYTDU010000363.1:4757-5837 GCA_964436395.1 uncultured Gemmatimonadaceae bacterium
AGACGCCGGAACTATCGTCGAAATCGTAGGCGCAGCTATGTAGGTGAAACCACCCACCTCAGTGACGTCACCACCCGGATGTTCGATAACGACATCAACGACTCCTGGTATTCCGGCTGGAGTCTCTGCCGTGATCTGAGTAGGACCATCTATTGTGAAGTTTGTCGCTGATGTGCTTCCAAACAACACATCCGTTGTCCCGATGAACCCTACGCCTGTTATGACTACCGACGTACCACCAGCCTCCGGACCTGAACTTGGTACTATGCTCGTCACCGACAGCACATCGTCGTCGGTAATCGTGCCCTCACCTTGTGCGTCTGCAAATGTGGCATTCACTGGGTTGCTCAGATCCACTGTGAATGTCTCGTCCGCCTCATACAAATCATCACCCTGCACCACAACCGTCACGTTCTGGGTCGTCTCGCCGGGATCAACGGTCAACGTTTGCGCTGGTGAGATTGCCGTATAGTCATCCGGCGCTACTGCAGTAGCGTCGGTAGTCTGATAGTCCACAGTCACCGTGTATCCGCTCGCCACAGACAAACTGACTGTGAACACTGCGTCCACCGTGGTAGTGGGTGCTCCCTCAGTAACGGTGACGTCGTCTATCGAAATCGTCGGCGGAGCATCGTCGTCCGTGATAGTTGCCGTGTGGACGGTGATCGCACCCGGTGTGGCATTCGTTGGCGTGCCCATGGTCACAACCACAGTCTCGTCAGGCTCATCCGAGACATCGTTGTTCACGGCAATCGTGATGTCAGCGCTCAGCTCTCCTGCTGTGATCACTATCGGGGTATCAGTGATCGTGTAGTCCAGGCCGAGGCCGCTATCGGCCGTGCTGCCGGGCAGGGTAAACGGGACGGTCACGTCGAGCCCAATCGCTTCGGAAAGCTGTGCTGTCACGACGAATGACCCAACATCCTCGGCAACATCTTGACTGGCGGCCGTAAACGAAACTGACGGCAACGCTTGAACCTCGTGAGCCTCTCCTGGCGACTCGCTGCTGGCGTATTCGGTACTGCCTGCGTAGGTCGCAGTTAGCGTGCGAGTGCCCGTTCTGGCATCGAGGACAATAAG
>CAYTDU010000364.1:0-5826 GCA_964436395.1 uncultured Gemmatimonadaceae bacterium
GGGAGAAGGGGCGTGCATCAGAAAAATGACGAGTAACGGTGTTAGTGAAGGATAGTATGCGCCGTGCGAGCGACGCGCGGATAGAAAGTGAACATCGAACATCCAACTGAAACTCTCCCTACGCTCCCGTTGGACGTTGGATGTTGGGTGTTTGATGTTGGATGTTCCATTGGCCCTACCGGTTTCGCAAATGTCTGTCAAGAAACCTCACTACTCTCCTCACGAAATCATACCTACTTGCCTCGGTCTGAATCTTGTGCGGTTCCACCCGATAGTACATCACTTCGAAATCCTTCTCGAGTTCAATCAGTCGTTGTACCAGACGCGCGGCGTCTCGGAACTGTACGTTGTTGTCGACCAGCCCGTGTACGATCAGTAGGTCGTCCTCCAAGCCATTTGCGTAGTAGATCGGGCTCGAGATTCGAAATGCCTCGGGGTTTTCGTAGGGGACGCCCAAGATGCGGCTCGTCCATCCGTCGTTGTACTGCGCCCAGTCGGACACCACCGCTTCGCCCTCATGGAGCAAAATGTTTTCCGGCTCAATGTCGCGGTGGATTACGTTCTGGCGGTGGGCGCAGTCAAGCTCGGAAGCCACTGCTCGGGTGATTTCGATACGCACTACTCACAAGTGCCAATCAGGTCAACGCCCGGACATGTAGGATCTCGCCAGCCGCTACTGGTCTGAGGTCAGCGTCGCTCAATGTGAGTACAGCGAGTGTCTCGCCCACGCCAGTCACGAACTCTACCTCGCAGGCTTGGTTCGAGTAGCGGTGCACTACTGCACCTACATCTGCGGCCCTAAGCCCTGACGAAGGGATGTCGTGAGTGAGCACCATGGTATCCAGTTCGTTCATCGTTTTCACCCTGCTGACTCAACGCGGATACGCCGTAACAAAGTGCGGTGGAGATCCTGTCTTGCGTATGATCCAGACGGACCGAACCTTCACGGCCAAACCGGTCGGTGTCTCGAGTTCTCCATCGACAATATACTTGCTGCCGAATACCGTTGCGCCCTGGTCCGTCACGACTCGTGTGCGGAAGCCCCGACTACCTCTCGCCAACAACTGTCCCAAGATGAATATTGGACATCAACTAACCCGCTCGGAGCACCCAATGAGTGAAGACCGTATTCTCACCCGCCGCGAGGCTGTCAGTCTCGCCGCTCGTGCAGGTGCCAGTGCCGCGGTACTCGGTTCGCTACCCGCGCTTTCTGGTTGCGCATTGTTCGGCCGAGGTAGGCCGCCGAACATCTTGTTCATCTTCTCTGACGACCACGCACCACATGCGATCTCGGCGTACGGGTCACGTATCAATCAGACACCCAACATAGACCGAATTGCGAACGAGGGAGCGCTGTTCCAGAACAGTTTCTGCTCCAACGGCATCTGCGCGCCGAGCAGGGCCGTGGTGTTGACCGGAAAGCACAGCCATGTAAACGGCAAGCGAGACAACAGCGACGAGTTCAACATGGCGCAGCCGACGTTCAACAAGATGCTGCAACAGGCTGGCTATCAGGCAGCTATGATCGGTAAATGGCACCTTGGCGTCGATCCCGAGGGCTTCGACTACTGGCACGTGCTGCCTGGTCAAGGGCACTACTACAACCCGGATTTCCGGACTCCCGACGGAACTGTCCGCTACCCCGGGTACGTTACCGACATCACAACCGATCTGGCGCTCGATTGGCTGAGATCGGGACGTGACATGCAGCGCCCGTTCCTCTTGATGTGCCAACACAAGGCGCCGCACCGAAGCTGGATGCCGGGTCCTGATCATCTGATGATGTACGAAGGTGAGGATATCCCCGAACCCGAGACGTTGCTCGATGACTACGCCAATCGCGCTAGTCCAGCGGCAAACCAGGAAATGACAATAGCAAGCCACATGTTCCCGGCCTACGATCTCAAGATCACGCCTCCGTCTGCTGACAACGAACCCGACTGCAGGTACTGGAACAACGTGTGGGAGAGAATGACGGAAGAGCAACAGACCGCATGGAGCGCCGCATACGATCCGAGAAACGAACACTTCAGACGCACCAATCCCCAGGGGGATGAACGGACTCGTTACTTCTACCAGCGGTACATCAAGGATTACCTGCGTTGTATCGCTTCGGTCGACGACAACGTTGGGAAGATGTTGGATTATCTCGACGAATCCGGATTAGCAGAGGATACGATCGTCGTTTACAGCTCGGACCAGGGTTTCTACCTCGGCGAGCACGGCTGGTTCGACAAGCGCTGGATGTACGAGGAATCGTTGAAAATGCCGTTCATAGCGCGCTGGCCGGGAAAGATCGACCCGGGCACACGAGTGCCGCACATGATCCAGAATATCGACTACGCGCCGACGTTCCTCGACGCAGCTGGCGTTGAGATACCGGAAGACATGCAGGGCGCATCGCTGGTACCGCTGATGAGAGGCCGCACGCCGAACGAATGGCGGCGCAGCATCTACTACCACTACTACGAGTTTCCCGCAGTGCATATGGTGGCAAAGCAGTACGGCGTCCGCACCGAAACGCACAAGCTCGTGTACTACTACGAGACCGAGGAATGGGAGCTGTTCGACCTGCAGCGGGATCCGAACGAGTTGCATAACGTCTATGGCGATCCGGCGAACGCGCAGCTTGTGGCGGAGCTCAAGACGGAGCTGAGGCGGCTACGGCAGTTTTACGGGGATACTACCGGAGAGGAGTTCTAGGGGAACATCCAACATCGAACAAGGAACATCCAACATCCAACGGAAGGTAAGGGCAGCTCCACTTGGACTTTGGACGTTCAAGGTTCACTCGCATTATTGCAGGGTTTTGGAAGCAAAACTAGGATTTCGCACCAATTGGATGCCGACCCCCTTCCCTCTAGCGGTCTCTTTCCCCAAACCCTAACTTAGAATCAACCCCTCCCCTCCGAGTGTGCGCTATGGTATCGAAACACTGTAACGCCTGCGGTGCAGACGCGCATCCGATGCTGCGTCATCCTTCGACTTTCAAGGTCGAGGTATCTATTTGGGCAGTCGCTATTTTGATCGGACTCTTTGCCGGGACGTTCTCGGTGGCTAAGTCTGATTCTGGCCCGTCACTCAGCCGAGTGCTGCAATCTGTTTCGCTGTCCATAGCCCAAACCGCCGAGCAGGCGGCGGAGGTACAGCAGACGGAGGCGAGCGGATCGCAGAGCACCGGTGTCTTATTTTTGACCTGGTTCACTAACACCCTTGTCGACTTCCTGAAGACCGCATGGTGGGTCTTGCCGATACCGATCCTGTTTTCCCTTTGGCGTCAGTTCAAACCGTATGAGGTGTGCGGGCACTGCGGAGCGACGGAGTTGGTGCCAGTGGTGGTCCAGCATGGGGAGGAGCCGCCGCTCATTTAGGGCGGGAAGTCGGGAGGGCAGCAGAGTTAGAGCGGCATACGCGGAATGGGCGGCATGTGAGTTGCGGCGGCAGAAGTGGGAGGAGCGGTAAGGGAGGGAGCGTTCGTTGCTCAGATCGGTTTGAATAGTCCCTCGAGATCCAAAACGAATTCGTCACTCATTCCCCCAGGCTTCCATGTCACGCGCTCGCGTTCGACTGTGGGGAACTGAGCTGCAGGAGTCAATACCTCCACCATTTTCTCGTCGGGATCGACGATCCAATAAACCGGAATTCCTACTTCCTGGTACAGGCGCCGTTTTGTATGGCGGTCGTAGCGGGCCGTTGTTGGACTCAGCACCTCGATGGTCAGCAGCAAGTTCTGCATCTTCGCCCATTCCATGGTGCGCGCCTGCTCACGATCTACAACGAAGAGGTCTGGCTGCACTATTGAGCTGAATGTAAGAGAGCGCTAGACGGTCGGGTGTGAAAATTCCAACCAACTTGTGTGAAGAAATCTTGACGGTGGGTGGAATAAGAAGGACTGTTCACCGATGCGCTGCGCCTGGGCAACCGATATACATCTCAACTTCGTGAGAGACCGTCACCGGTTTGCTTTCGCAGAGTCTGTTTTGGCGGACGACCCCGACATCGTGCTCTTGGGCGGTGACATAGCCGAGGCAAATACAGTGGTTCCCTATCTGGAGGAGCTCGCCAAGCGGATTGGCCGACCGATCTACTTCGTTCTAGGTAACCACGATTTCTACAGAGGATCCATCCATACAGTCCGGGAAGCGGTCACCAAATTGACACAAAGGTCGGAAAACCTGGTTTGGCTGAACTCAACCGGGCCAATCACGATCGGGAGCGACACGGCACTGGTGGGACACGACTCCTGGGCTGATGGTATGCTCGGTGACTATTGGTCGAGCAGTGTCGTGCTCAATGATTTTCTCTTGATCGCCGATTTCCTCACCCTTGGTAAGTCCGAACGACTCGAGTTACTACAGACGCTAGCCAACCAGGCCGCTTCGCATTTTGCGAGAGTGCTGCCCGAGGCGTTCGCCACCAGTCGGTCGGTCGTGCTACTAACCCACGTCCCTCCTTTTCGACAAGCCTGCTGGCACGAAGGCAAGATCTCCGCTGACGATTTCTTGCCGTATTTCGCCACCAAGATTGTGGGCGACGTGCTGATATCAGTGATGGAGGCTCACCCCGACTGTCATTTGAGGGTCTTCTGCGGCCACACGCACGGGGGTGGTACCTCCGACATTCTGCCGAACCTGAAGGTGTACACCGGCGGAGCCGAGTACGGGAATCCGCGAGTACAGATGGTTTTCGAGGTTACGTGAGACGCAGCGGGCTCGATAGCCGCCGACTCATTTCCCGCGCTCGAGGACTTCTCTGAGGTTCTCCATCACCCACACCTCGTTTGCACTTGTGATTCCGCAATACGCCACTTGGCGACCGTCAGGACTGACCCGGAACGGGCCTCTTCCGTAGTTGAACAGCCGCTCTGCTCTCCCCCCGTTCGCTGCGACACGCCAGACGTGATAGCCGTCCGGTTCTCGCCTCGAAAACAGCACGTACCTTCCATCGCGTGTCCACTGCAGACTCTCGACCTGGCCGTGTTCGCGAACGGCATATAGCTCACCAACATCGCCTGTCTCGAGATCCAAGACCATTATGCGCCCGCCCGAGTAGATCACGCTTGAGTTGCCACCCAGCGAGTCTCTGATAGCGAACAGCAGTCGACGGCCGTCAGGTCCCAGGTCGAGCAACATCGGCGCGAGCCCGGCATGTCGATGCAACGTGCGACCGCAGCCCGACTCCAACTCATACCATTCAATGCGGCCTTCATTCGTCTCCTGATTGAACGCCGAGTAGATAATCGCGTTCCCGTCGGGTGACAGCACGGCCCGCATCCCATACCACCAGCCCACACCGTCCGGTACGGCAAGTACCGAGGTGGCCTCACCACTTGCGATGTCGATCAGATAGAGTGCTCCGTTGTATCCGTCTTCATCACGTCCACGATCCCACCCGGACACAAGCACGGATTGCCCGCCGGGAGACCAGCCTTGCGCCGCGACGTTCAATTGAGTCGCGAGCTCTCGCACCTCACCCGATGTCACATCGCGCACGTGTAACACGTGTCTGTAGCCTACGTCGCCTCCGACGCCGGGCCCTCCAGGACCTTCCTGCTCGTTCCAATAGGCCAGGTACTGACCATTCCTCGACCACATCGGCTGGCAGTTGGAACCAGGGATCGAAACGGCCGACTCCTCATCCAGAATACCGGCTTCTAGATTGACGGGTGCGACGTTCAGCGAGATCCATCTGGCGAAGTTGCTGTAGAAAAGCCTGCCATCTGAAGTGAACCCAACCGGATCTACCTCACCGATTCGACGCGTGACGACTTTGGGAGAGCCCTCGATTTCGCCGCCCGACACGTTGACCGTCCAGGCATCCCAAGTT
>CAYTDU010000365.1:0-5825 GCA_964436395.1 uncultured Gemmatimonadaceae bacterium
TGAGCTACGAGGAACTCTCCCCGCGGATGTTCTCATTCAACAGTCCTTATGGCGCCTGTCCGGAGTGCAGCGGTCTTGGCTACCGCAAGGAGATCGATCCGGAACTGGTGATCGATCCGACGCGGGGGGTATTCGACGGCGGGCTGCTTCCTTGGGCCAACTCCAAGAGTCGCTGGTTCGAGGCGGAGATGCGTGCGCTGTGCGACGCATTCGACATCGACCCTGAGGCTCCGCTGGGTGGATTTCCCAAGGAGAAGCTCGATCTGGTTCTGTTTGGGACTCGCGGCGAACGGATCGAATTCAACTATACCTCCACGCGCGGCCGCACCCGCACCTACACCCGCGCGTTTCGCGGAGTAGTGCCGACCCTGGAGCGATGGTATCGAGAGACGAGCTCCGAAGAATGGCGTCAGGCGCTGGAGCAGTTCATTGCCACTCTCCCCTGCCCGGCCTGCAGCGGCGCACGGCTCAAGCCGGAGATACTGGCGGTGAGCGTCGATGGCCTAAACATCCACGAGGTGACGACACTCTCCATCCGCAGTGCTCTTACGTTCTTCGAGAACCTGTCCCTTTCCACGCGTGAGGAACTGATCTCCGCCCAGATCTCAAAGGAGATCAAGGCGCGGCTGGGATTCATGGTGGCGGTCGGCCTCGATTACCTGACCCTCGACCGGCAGGCAGGCACTCTCGCCGGCGGTGAGGCACAACGCATCCGACTCGCCACGCAGATCGGAAGTCAGCTCACCGGGGTGTTGTACGTACTCGACGAGCCGTCGATCGGTCTGCATCAGCGGGACAATCGCAGGCTGCTCAAGACGCTAAAAGACCTGCGCGATTTGGGAAACACCGTGATCGTGGTCGAGCACGATGAGGAAACGATGCGCGAAAGCGATTTCATCGTCGATCTGGGACCCGGCGCCGGTGCCCACGGAGGCGAAGTGGTCGTCGTTGGCACACCGGAGGACGTGGCGGCCTGTGCTGATTCGGTCACCGGCCAGTACCTTGCGGGGATCCTTTCTATCCCCATTCCCGAGAAGCGCCGCACGGGAAACGGGAAGGCGCTGCGGGTGCTCGGTGCCGCAGTTCATAACCTCAAGACGATAGACGTGGAGATTCCTCTAGGCCTGTTTGTCTGCGTCACTGGGGTCTCTGGCTCCGGGAAGAGTTCTTTGGTCGAGGACGTGCTGTTTCGCGGCGTTGCCCATCGCCTGCACCAGGCGGTCAGAAGGCCGGGACCGCACGAAGACATTCTTGGACTCGAGCATGTCGACAAGGCAATCGAGATCGATCAGTCTCCGATTGGCCGCACACCGCGTTCAAATCCGGCCACATACACCAAGTTGTTCGATGACATCCGCGCCCTGTTCGCCCGCACGCCGGATGCGCGGCTGCGCGGTTACACCGCAGGCCGATTCAGCTTCAACGTCAAGGGAGGTCGCTGCGAAGCCTGCCAGGGCCAGGGCAAAGAGAAAATCGAGATGCACTTTCTGCCCGATATCTACGTTCCGTGCGATATCTGCAAGGGGTCGCGGTACAATCGGGAGACTCTACAGATTCGCTACAAGGGAAAATCGATCGCCGATGTGCTGGCCATGTCTGTCGAGGAGGCACTCACCTTCTTTACCAACATCCCGCGCGTGCGCAGAAAGCTCCAGACCCTCTATGACGTCGGACTCACCTACATCAAGCTCGGTCAGCCGGCGCCGGAACTCTCCGGCGGAGAGGCCCAGCGCATCAAGCTGTCCAAAGAGCTCTCCCGCCGCGCCACCGGAAAGACCCTGTATATTCTCGACGAGCCAACAACCGGCCTACACGCGGCCGATGCGAGCAAACTGCTTGAGGTGCTGCACCGGCTGGTGGACGCAGGCAACACAGTGGTCGTCATTGAGCACAATCTGGACGTCATCAAGACAGCGGATTGGATCATCGATCTCGGCCCGGAGGGAGGCGATGCTGGCGGGATGGTGGTTGCCACCGGAACGCCGGAACAGGTGGCCCAAACCGCGGGCTCCTACACCGGTCACTACCTCGCCGACATCCTGGGGGAGCGGTTGGTGGGAACGGCCGAGGAGGTACGGTGACTCCTTATGAGGTTCTGTTGGCAGTGGCTGCCGCTTGTCTTATCCTGTATCTCGTTTATGTCCTGCGCTCCGGCCTCCGGGGCACAAGAATCGAGGAGATGACGCGGCTTCGCCAGGGAGGTGCACGAGACGATCGCTGCCAATCAGACCGCCTTCTCCGGCCAGATCCAGCAGGTGGGGGAACTTCAAACACCAGCTCGATTCCCTCATAAGGCAAGTGTCAGAACAGTTGAAGACCCCGCTCGAAGTCTCGGAGTGTTCGAGCGGGAAGATCGACGAGCGTTTGGACAAGGCGACCAATATCATCGAGGAGCTGCGACAGTCGTTGGGCCAACCGGCCAAGGCAAACCAACGCGTCTACGAGGTGGGCCGGGATGTCGCCAGCTTGCAGGAGATCCTCCGTTCGCCGAAGCTGCGCGGCGGTTTGGGAGAGCTCTTCCTCGGCGACCTCCTTGCCGAGATCCTTCCACGGAAGCAGTTCAGTCTGCAATTCGCATTCTAAAAAGCGGAGAAACCGTCGATGCGATCACTCGGTAGGCGAAACACATGGTTCCTGTCGACGCCAAGTTTCCGCTTTCCGGCCTCACCCGATTAAAGGAGACCGCAGGCGAAGAGGAGAACATCACCACGGTTCTCGGCCGGCTCTCCGAGCCGCCTTCAGATATTTCGCCTGCAGTTGTCTACTCTTGCGCAGGCCCAGCTCGGTGATGAGCCGCAACGAAACAAAGGCATACACTAAGCGCGCGCAGCGACACCTCTCATCATAGCCCGGCGCGGAGATCTACTCCTTGCGATAGACGTCCACATCGCGGTTTCCCGTGATCACGTTGTCGAGCATTTCGACAGCCTCGACGTTGCTTCCAATGTGTACCCCTTCGCTATTTCCGGTAATGGTACAGTCGGTAATGACGAGCGTTCTTACGGACTGTGCTTCGATCCCGAAGCTGCCGTTGTCAACGACGTGGCAATTCTCCACTCGCAGCTCGGTGATCTCGCCTCGTGGGCCGATGACATGGATCCCCATCCATTCGTTTCCCTCGACCCGGCAGTTGCGAATAGTGATATGGTTTATCAGTTCGCGGTTGATCTCGATGCCATGGCCGCTGGAATTGTCCTTGCGTGGACCGGTTACGGCGATTCGGTCGAGGATCACACCATCGGCATCGATCTCCACCGTTCCCCAGATCTCCGCGGTCGTCTCTGCATTCGGCTCGGTTGTGATAGCGATTGCTGGCGAGAAGACCCACAGATCAAACCTGTGGAGGCTCGGTGCGAGCACGATCACATCGCCGCGATCGGCCTCGATGCGAACGTCGAACCAATCGGCCGAGCGCCAGCCGTGGCCTCCCGGCCAGGCCTGAAACTGCCGGGGGACGAGCTCGCCGTCCCTTCCCTTCTCGTAGAACGATCCGGTCTCGGCGATGATGACGTGCCCGAATACTTGCACGTCTCTGGGAATAGGGATCTGTTTTCCATGACCGACAACACCAACAAGCGTGCACGCAATACCGACAAGGATAAAGAAAAGAGATTGTCGCATGGAATGATCCTCCTTCAAGTCTACAGTCTAGGGAAAACCGGTCCTCCGGGCAAGCAAGCGGGCGGGAGTATCGTCTCCGCTATCAAGGAGCGGCAGTGGTTCTAGGCCTTTCGATGATGAACCTGGATCGATGGATCCTTATCCTGGAGGCCTCGCTTTTCAACGTCGCTTCAGTACACTTATGCCAACCACCCGGAGGTGAATGCGGTGAGACGGATTATCGCGGCTCTTGCGTTGTCGGTTGTCTCGTTGGCGACTCTCGGTAGTGAATTGCCCCAGGTCCTCCAGCCGAATGCCACGGCCTATTCTGCTGAAGAGGTCTTGGTGTTGATCGAGGCGATGGCACCCCTTGAACAAGTGCTCAGCGATGGGACCCAGGGCTCGAGGCGCACCTTCGTGGCCGGTGAGTGGCAAAGTCGAGATTTTGCCGCCTACACGGCCGGAAGGCTGGCAGAATTGGGGTACAAAACGTTACTTGCCAGCCAAAGCGGCTGGCCCGATGGGGAGCACGTGTGGGTTCTGGTTGGATTGGCGCTGCCGGCTCGGACCGCGTGGGTACCAGTGGAGGCCGCGCCGCAGCCGGAGTCCAGCCAGCAGACCCTCGGTAGGGTTCCGGGCACCGTCGACGAGGACGGGAGTCTGTGGTTCGAAGAACGCTATGCCGTCTTCGGGGAGGCAGGAGAGCTTCCCGAAAATCAAATGCCGGTCGCGAAGTTCCGTTGCTCGTTTCGACTCGAAATGAACAGAGAGAACCCGTTTCGGGCGGTCAATTCCTACGACCCCGATGGTGAGATTGTGCTGTATCAGTGGGATTTTGGTGATGGCTCAACGGCAACTGTCGCCACAAGCACCGTTCGTCATGAGTTTGACGAACCAGGGTTTCTCAGCATCACTCTGACGGTGATCGACAACGCAGGGAAAAGCGCGTCAGCCAGAGTCACGCGCCGAGTAGTCGGTCGACAGGGATGCGCAACGTGTAGCTGATAGGACACGCCTTCCGACGGCAGGTCGAGCCAGCTTGATCAAAGACGCGAGTGTTGGCCCAAACCTTGGATCGGCCAACAGATGGTCGACTGGAGCATGTGGTCCTTCCCTTTAGCATCGGGGGAAGGGTGAGTATACTAAGAGCATCCATCCGGAGGTGGCTATGGTGACAACAAGGACGTTCTTGTCAATGCTTGTGATACTCTTTTCTGCAGTGGCAGTTCTGGGAGCCGCACTCCCCCAGGTCCTTCAGCCGAATGAAGCGACCCAATCCGCAACGGAATTGGCGATTCTCAAACAGGGAATCAGCACTCTCAAAGGAATACTAGGCGACGCCGATCTCGCCTCTAGGCGCCTGTTTGCCAGCAACAACTGGCGAAGCCTCAACTTCGCCCAATACACAGCCGGGCGACTGGCGGAACTGGGATATGCCACACAGATCGTCAACCAGGCCGGCTGGCCGGACGGCGTACATGCGTGGGTGTTGGCTGGAATCCCGTTGGAAAGTTGGACGGCCTGGGTTCCCGTGGAGGCCTCACCGGAACCCAGCAAGATTCAGCAGAATCTCGGTTATATTCCAAGCCGCGTGGATGGTGCGGGAAATCTGCTGTTTGACGCCCGCTACCTCAGCTTCAGCGATGTGGTGGCCATTCCGCCGAATCTCCCTCCGGTCGCCAAAATACGTTCTGCGGGCACGATCTTCGCGGTCGGCGAAACGATCAAGCTGATGGCGCTCGGTGCCTACGATCCGGATGGAGAGATCGTCCTGTATCAGTGGAACTTCGGCGACGGGAAGACGGCCGTCTTCACCTCCGCCGTCGCGCGCTACACCTACAGCAGGGCTGGCGCCTACGTCGTTACGTTGACGGTGATCGACAGCGGTGGAAAGAGTGCCACCGCCAGTGTTACCGTTCAGGTTGGCACCGTCGAGGAGCCCCGACAAAGAGAACCGGAAGAGGCATGCTGCGGCGGCTAATTCCGCTGTCCACCAGCGGTACTCAAGTTGGATTCCTGAGAAAAAACCGGTTTGTAGTGTGAAGCGAGAATGCTCGGGGGTGTCTTCCCTTCTGCCGTCATAGCGGATAGACGTGTCTGCCCGGCGCTACCCTGCTTGAAGCACACACCACCATGCAAGTTGCAGCAGACTACCGCTTCAAGCCACTCGTTCCGTTCAGCAGTGACTCGTTGACACATTGGGTTCAGCTCTCTGGTGCCCGGGG
>CAYTDU010000366.1:0-4177 GCA_964436395.1 uncultured Gemmatimonadaceae bacterium
GACAATAGAAAGAATCCGCGTTAGTCCGCGTGGTTCCGCGGCAATCTGTTGTTTTTTGACCAACCCAAAGCTAGGGATTGCCACCAGGAATTACAAAGAGTAACACAGCAAAGAAGTGACACACACTTCCCGCGAGGACGAAAACGTGCCAAATGGCGTGGTTGAACGGCAGGCGACGCCAAGCGTAGAACACCACTCCCCCAGTGTATGCCAATCCTCCTGCCACTAGTAGCAGGAGGCCGCCAGTAGCCACTGAGGTCAAGAGCGGTTTGACGGCAATCGCAACCAACCATCCCAACCCTATGTAGAGAATATGGGATAGGACTCTGACGCGCTTTCCTGCTGCTGCCTCCAGAATCACGCCCAGGATGGCCAATCCCCACACAGTGCCGAAGAGCGACCACCCCCACCCTCCACGAAGGTTGACGAGCGTGAACGGGGTGTATGTTCCCGCGATCAGCAGGAAAATCGCAGCATGATCGAGGACTCTGAACACCTTTTTGGCCCGTGGAAGATGTATGGCGTGGTAAAAGGTTGATGCGGCATACAGTAGCACCAATGTTGATCCGTAGATCGACACGGACACGATATGCCAGGCGTCTCCGCGTATGCTCGCGAGCACGACCAGCAACACGAGCCCTGCAATACTGAGTAGAAGACCAACGCCGTGCGTCGTAGCGTGGGCGATCTCTTCTGCGACGGAGTATCGACCCGGTTTGTTAGGTGCTTTGTTGCTGATCACAGTCACATGTGGAGCACTCAGCCAGCTTGAGACAGAGCACTTGCTGCTGCGCGGATATTGGGCCACCTGCTCGCCGGGTCTTTCTCGAGACACCTAGAGATGGTGTGGACAGCTGAACGTGGGGCATCCGACCTATGTTCGCCAGGTAGACCTTCGCAAACCCTCCGCTACCCAGTTCTCCCATCACCACGTATCCCGAACCGAGGTCGTCCTGGAGCCGCACCGAGAGCGGTCGCCTGTCGGGCTCGACGGCTGCGCCGCATAACCCACAGAACCGAACGCCCGGTTCCAGCTTGACATCATATTTGGTGCAAGTTGGGAAAGTCATTCCTGGTTGAAGGTGATTCGAGCAGCGATGAGCGTCAAGGATGATAACGGATCCGAGACTCAACCCAATATCCCACCCTTGCAGTCGCCTCGACTCCGCTGCATGTTCGCGGCGGACAACTCCAAGAAGTGCCAATGGCGACAGATGCCCAGAAGACCAAAGCTGACCTCCTTGCAGAGCTGAACGAGATGCGTGCGCTCGTCAGAGAATATCGAGCGATTGCTGAGGCACTTGGGAGTCTGGTGTATGTGGTCGATTCTGAAGGGTTCATCACATACACCAATGCAGCGGTGCGCGAACGACTGGGGTATTCCGCAGAGGAACTGACCACAAAGAGCGTCTCGGAAATGCATCCCGTGGACTGCAAAAAGCGGTAACAATCACTGATGCCGACGGCAATGTGATCTACGTCAATGCCGCCATGTTGGGGTTGCATGGTTTCGACGACAGGCAAGAAGTTCTGGGCGAACCGGCTGTGCGCCTCGTCGCTCCCGTAGACCGAGAAAGGGCGCAAGCCGACATTGTGAGTTTGTTTGAAAGGGGAGTTGCCACGGGAGAGTACGAGATACTGAGAAGGGATGGATCAACTCGCCCAGTAGAGACCTCGGTTGCAATGATTCGAAATGCTGCCGGAAATGCGGATCAGATTGTGGCAATCACCAGAGATATCACAGAGCGAAAAACGGCTGAACGAGAGCTTCGGGAAAGCAAGGAGCTGCATGAGACGTTCATGAGCAACGCACCAGCCATCGTGGTCGTCAGAGATCTGGACGGCCGCGTAGTGGACGCAAATGAAGCGCTCCTCGATGCTTTGGGGAAAACAAAGGAAGCTGTGCTCGGCACGACCATTCTCGATGTGTTTCCAAGAGGAGATGCTACCAATAGAGCGCTTGCTCACAACAGAAGAGTTGTCTACGAAGACCGGCCGTCAACATCTCAGCTCAAGTTCTCACACACAGACGGTTCGATACACCACTACACAGTGACCAGGTTTCCGCTCCGGAATGCAGATTCGGTGACGGTTGGCGTGGGTGTGATAGCCATTCGGGCTGCAAAGGACGAGCTGGAGCAGCGCGTTGCCGATCGCACTGCCGAACTGAAGCAACTGAACGAAGCTCTCCTTTGCGAAGTCCTCGAGCGGAAGAATGCCGAGTTTGAGACGAGAGTGTTCAAGGAGATTTCTGACAACGCGAACTACAGCCTCGCAATTCTCAACCTCGACGGAACGATACGGTATACAAACCGGCACGCTGCAGAGGCGCACGGATACTCAGTCGACGAACTGGTTGGAAAGCACGTCAGCGTCTTCCACAATGAGGAGCAAATGGACGCGGTCCAGCAGATCATACGACACGTGCAACGGGGCGGCGAGTTTGGGGCTGCTGAGATTTGGCACCAACATAGGGACGGTACCCGATTCCCAATGCTGATGAGTGGATTACTGCTGCGCGACGAGAAGGGTGTGCCATCTTCTATAGCAGCAACAGGTATCGACCTCCCAGAGCACAAACGAATTGAGTAGGAGTTGCTCACAACAAGCTAGCTCAATGGAATCGCATCAAAGTTGTCGGCTGCAGGTCAGCTGCGACCCACAGCTCCACATCCTGCCCCACTCCACACCCAGAGGTGAGGTTCTATATCCCGGTGCAGCAACCGATTATACTGGTCTGGACATACAGACATCATGTTCGGGTGTGCAAAGCTTCCCTCCCGTAGCATCACCCAACTGTGAGTACTCCGGAATTGAAGTGCCCAGAAAGGACCGGCGATGGCTGAGCTGTTCGTGGGAGCGGTCGTGGCAGTTGGACTGTACGCTGTCATCCACTATGCTGCTGGAAGGCAGCTGGTAGTACGCTGGTGGCAGTGGTTGCTCACCGTTCTCGGATTTCTCTACGTCGTATTCGTGCTCGAAGTGATCGTGAGCTTTCTCCGCGAGGGATCGCCCAAAGCTGCAATGGTAAACGGCGCGATCCTGGGGTTCGTAGCGGTCGTGTGGGCGGTGTTGCTCGGACGATTTTTATTCGGGCGGCGCACAGTCAGGGGGTAGACGAATGGATAGACGTAGTTTTTTGAGTTCGCTGGGTGCAGGTATGGCCGTTCCGCGAGTGGTTGGGCATACCGAATCGGGCGTTCTGGTTGAATCCGAAGCTGAGTACGGCGGTTTCCTGGTCGAGAAGCTGAGCGGAGGAACTGCCCCTTACGAGGTGGACGGGACTGTTCTCAAGGCGATGTCGGAGAAGGCAAATGTCTTCAGTAGGAATGTGTGGGACCCAGAGAGGCGGGCAATTCTGGATGTCGCTGAGGACGTCGCGGAACGCAACTTGATTGAGCTGGAGGGCAGAGAACCCAATCAGACACGTCTCGACTATGCGCTCATGGCTGCAGCATGGAGGCATGCTCAGAACAGCTACGACTACGGTTGGCATACCACTGGCGGAATGGTTCGCGGTACAGGGCTGCCAGATCTAGGTAGATGGAATCCGGCCGACATAGGAATGACATGGGAAGAGGTTTCTCTAGCGGTACGCCACGCAGCACTCTTCTACGGCGCCTCATTGGCTGGAATTGCGGAGCTCGATCGCAGATGGCTTTACTCGGATCACCACTCTGCGACACGAGAAGATCCCGGGCGCGCGTTGCCGGTCTTGGATGAGAACGATCGTTTCGAACAAACGGAGGATGCCTGGTACATCCCAAGCTCGATGAATCGGGTGATCGCCCTGGCGTTCGAAGAGTATTACATGGGCATTCAGAATTCCCCCGGCCGCCTCGCCTCTGCTGCTGTTGGAGACGGATACTCACGAATGGCCGTGACTTCATCTACACTAGCGGATTTTATTCGTGGCCTCGGTTATCGGGCGCTTCCTGCCGGCAATGGAGTCGGACTGAGTATTCCGATGGCGATTGACGCAGGCCTCGGCCAACTTGGCCGCTTGGGTCTCCTCATAACTCCCAAGTACGGGCCGCGTGTTAGGATCGCGAAGGTTATTACCGATATGCCGCTCATCCCCAACGATCCCATCGAGTTTGGTGTAACAGAGTTTTGCGATGTCTGCATGCTTTGCGCCGAAGAGTGCCCGAGTGAGTCCATCACCTCCAGACCTCGC
>CAYTDU010000366.1:4187-5823 GCA_964436395.1 uncultured Gemmatimonadaceae bacterium
GGGAGGGGACATCGGTATCGAACAACCCGGGAGTCCTCAAATGGTATGTGCGCCCAGAATCGTGCTACGATTTCAATGGGTTCAGCTGTTCGAACTGCAAACGGTCGTGTCCATTCAACAAACCCAACAACTCGTGGCTGCACAGGCTGATTAGGACGGCTATCAAGGGGCGACTGAGGCCGGCAGATGCGACTATGGTGAGCCTCGACCAGGCGAGCGGATACGGAATGCAGTTGCAGGGCACCGAGTTTTGGAATATGGACGGGAGTAAGACGATCACGGGGCGCGAGGAGATGTGAGTCAGGGTAGAGATGAGATTGGCGAGAAGAGGGATAAGCACTAGCGACAAACTCCTTTCCTTGGCAGATAACGTTGTTCTCACTCTCCTACCGTCGATACTTGAACTGCGAGTCTGTTACATCCTCAACAAGGCACAACAATGAACGATTCCAAATCCGACACCTCCGTCACGCGACGCCAATTCATGAAGGCAGCCGGTTTGGTCAGTGGGGCAGCCGGTGGGGCCGGACTCGGCTTTTTCGGCTACGCGGCGGGAAAGGATCCCAACACATACCTCGGTTGGCAAAACGAAGAGGGTGCCGTCCAGACATTCAACCGTAAGCGGTTCGAGGTTGAGGAACCGACCTACGAGATAGTCGGGCCAACCAGCCGGCCTGATGCGCGAGTTGAACAGCTATTCGAACGACGTGGTCGATTCATGCGGGCATGGCGGACGGTACGGGAGGGCGGGGAATTCGAGGAACCGCTCAAGTCCTACTACGAGGCACATCCTGAAGTGCTTGAGCTGGATCGTTTGAATGTCGAAGAGATCATGCCGGCATTGCGAGCGGACCGGGAGCGGTACGGTCATCAATTTTTGCTAGCCGAAGCTTGGTCCAACGCCATGGGTGCAGTGCAACCCCAACCGGTTTCCGGCCCCCCGGAGGAATGGGATTTCCCGAGACCAAGGAGAGACGGCTCTGTTGCACAACCACTGAGGATGAAAGATCCGGCAAAGACGGCAGAGCTGATCAAGAAGGTGTCGCATCAATTCGGGTCGGCGTTGGTGGGGATTACTCGGCTGAACCCCGACTGGGTTTACGGGTACCCAATAAGCCGGCGAGGCTATGCGAACCTGGACGAGCCGTTGGAAGTCCCAGATCATTGGGAGTACGCCATAGTCGTAGGCGTACCTATGTCGTGGGACCCTCTTTATGCCAATCCGCCGTTCGGGACGTCGAATGACGCGTATTCACGCTCCCGCATCATCGCGACCCGGGTCGCCGCATTCATAAACGCTCTCGGATACCCCGCGCGTACACACACTCCGGGCACCAGTTACGACTTGATGGTCCCGCCAATTGCGATTGACGCTGGCCTGGGGCAGCAGGGAAGAAACTCAATAGTGATTACCCCCGAGCTGGGATGCAATTTCAGGCCTGCAGTGATAACCACAAACATTCCGATGGCAACTGACAAGCCGATTGATTTCGGAGTGGACGAGTTTTGCAGAACCTGCAAAATTTGCGCGGAGCAGTGTCCGAGCGGTTCCATCTCGCCGGGAGATAAGGTTGATATCAGAGGCTACAGGCGTTGGGAGATCAACGCCCCCTCGTGCAACAACATGTGGAACTCA
>CAYTDU010000367.1:0-5804 GCA_964436395.1 uncultured Gemmatimonadaceae bacterium
TCCTCGGGGGTGTCCATGTGGTAGGGGGGTGGGTAACAGCGCAGGTAGTTTACGCCCAGCTTGGCATACATGTCAGACGGCTCTCGAGCGCACAGGAAGGTGACGCTTATTGCGCCGTGACATACCGCTTGCATGGCTGCAGCAGCTTTTACTGCCTTGCTTGTGACACCGCAGAAATCCAAGTTGGCTACGGAAAACTCCTCGTTGAAGGTTTCTAGGAAGTTCTCCAGACTTCCTTTGTACCAACTGTTTACCCCCGCCTCTACGGCGGCATCAATGGCTACTGGATCTCTGTCCACAGCAGTAATGTGCACGTCCCCCAGCAGCTCGCGCACCAGGTTGATCTCCTCTGCTGCGGCCCTACCGGGCAGGATCAGCACTCGGTCGGCACTGTACCCCTCCGGGTTCAGACACCTGTCGGCCAGGATGTCCTGGTAGAGGTTGGCTCTGGCTACGCGCTTGCTGTCGGTTACAGTGTGCGCAGAGAACACGTTTTTCTTTCCCACGTGGACCTCCTTTGTTGTGGGTACTGTGGTAACTCCGCGCAAGGCGGCCTGGCGGGAACCTACATGTAGGGAAATGTAGTGGAGGCGCCGAGATTCGAACTCGGGTCCAGATCGGTTTCCGCGAAGAGCGCTACGTGTGTAGTCGATGTTTTGATCTTACTGTTTGAGCCCCCATCGACAGGATCTCGCACAGCCAGCCCAGGTTAGCTTCGCCTACTGGTACCCGGACACTTCCAGCAGACTAGCGCGGCTTAATGCCGCCGATACTAGGCCGCCCGCGCGACGGCCAGATCGGCGTCCCGACGCGAGGTCGGGAAGGGAATCACGTTGTCCGCGATTCTTGCTTTCGGGTTTGTACGGAGGCCCGCCTCCGAACACGCTCTCTTCGTTTCATTCCGCCTGTCGATACCAAATCGCCCCCTAAACCCCAAACCCCGCCTATGTTGCCCAAATTGCGCAACGGGACAATACTGGACAACACAGGCGAGGTTCGGGGAAGACGCACTACTGGGTCGCACTGTCAGGGAAAGGCCGACAATTGGAGATGTCAGCCTCGTCCGTCTCCACATCGGACCCGAGGTCCGTCGTGATGCTATCGGCGGACGAAGCATCAGCGACACCAACCTCTTCGCGCTCCACGTGGTACCCGTGGTGGCGGTACTGGTACTGGTTCACTTTCCCTTTCCCTCCTCGATCATCTTCTGGAGTCGGGCGCGTTCCTTTTGCGCTCCGACCCCGTCTCCCAACCGGGAATCTAGCATGACAAGCTGTTCCTGGGGAGACCTTCCTTCGCGGGTCTCCCGTCGGATCTCAGCACGCATCTGACGCGCCTCGGAGCCATGGGCCTTCTTGTAGGCCGCCACAGCTTCCCGATGCGGCCCTGCGGTCTCGTGACGCCGGGAGAACCATCCCTTCTTCTGGGCCTCGGTTGCCCCGCTCTGTTGCGCAGTACCAGGCGTCATGCTGCCCTCCGTCCCGTCTTTCTTTCGTTCCTGGTCAGCCCCGCGTACGCCTTGGGGCGCTTGGTCGGCCGCGCCTCGAACGCCTCGCGGGCGCTCTTGGCCTTCTTCTTCGACCCGTGGTGGATCGGGTCGTAGGTGAGGGTGACCTTCTTTCCGTAGAAGGTCGACCCCAACTCACCGCGCTCGCGGAGCTTCTTGTCCGCCTTGCGCAGCTTGGACACCGCCGTGCGGGACATCCCGCTCTTCTCGACGGCCTCCTCGGGGTTCTCGCGCAGCGCGATCCGCACTGCGTGCAAGTTCTTTGCCCCCGGAGGCAGGCTCTTGTAGCCCGCCGCCGCGCATACCGTTCGCAGCTCGTTGTTCTTCATGACTTCTCCTTATCGTACTCGGACCCGAGCTGGAGAGGGTCTTCCGTCTTTTCCATCTGAGGCCTGTCGAACTCGGGGCGAGTCACGACGATCCGGTCGTCATCGGGCAGCAGCCTGACTACCTCCCCGCTCGGCGTTTTGATTTCCAGCCAGTAGTACCCGGCTTCCCTCCCATTGAGGACATGCGGAGCACAATCCGAGATCCCGAGCTCCTCCTCAGCGAACGTAATGGCCCTCTTGGTCGTCTGCAGACGGTAGCATGTCTCGCACATGCTACCGACCGCAGAGTATGCACGAGACGCATGGACGTTGTTATCCCGCAGGGTCTGACAGTCTGCCGGGTCGGCGATGACAGTCCCGCACACTTTGCAATTCCATACAAGGATTTTGCACATCACGTGTCGCATTACGACACCTCCTTCTCGTCCTTGCGCTTGCGCGCGACGAGTGTCGGAGGCTCTCCGACGAATGCCGACTCGACGACCCAGCGACGGATCGTGCGTCCCCGCTCGTCGGTCAGCCGGAAGCTCGTGGGAAACAAACAGGCTGACCCTTCTTCGCAGTCGATGAGGATCTTGCGTGCAAGTCTGCACGCCTTGTCCTCGTTTCCGGTGAAGGGGATTCGCTCTACCCCATACGGTGCGTGCACTTCGATATACATCACTGCACCTCCTCGGCCTCTTTGGTCTTCTCGTCCTTGACCTTGGCGCCCACGGCTTGTGCGCGCTTGATGACCGCCACCTCGAAGGCGCTGATCGCAGCTTTCTTTACGGCTGCGAACGCTTGCTTCAGCCGCCGTCCGCTGAAGTCCCGGAACGAGAATCCGCCCGCCCGCTTGTCGATTTCCTCGTCCATCTTGGTGCGGTTACCCACGATATCCCAGTCCTTGGTTGGGTCGTTGGGGACGAAGCTCTTGGCGATCTTCTCTCCCATCTCGGTCAGCTGCTTGCGGTGGTCTCCGACCACCTCTCCCGGAAGAGGGGCCTTGTGCTTTCGGCCCACCCAACAGCACACGCCGCCCATACCGCACGTATGGTGCGGGATCTCTACGGTTTCTGTGTTGGGGACCTCCACCATTCGGCGGCACCCCGGGCACCCGATCTCTCTTGTCTTCATTCTGCCTTCTCCTTTCACCAGGAACACAAAATATGTTCCTTCCAGGTTCATTATTCTTATGACAACGATAGCCTACTGTTTTTCGCTCACGCGCCTAAGGTGTAGAATGTAATGAGGAGTCAGACATGCCCAAGTGGATCGAGGACAGAGCCGAACGAATCATGGACAGTACTAAGGATCAGTACGGAGAAGCGAAGGGAAAGCAAGTTGCCTACGCCCTGGCTACGCAGCAAGCGCACGCTACAGGCAAGTCTCCCAAGAAGTGGAAAGGCAAGCCTTTTGGTACTCCTGAAGGCAAGCGTGAAGCCAAGAAGAAGTACGACGATCCAAAGGACATGAAGAAGAGTGCTCGTGGCCGTGGATTGGGTCCGGGAGGCGGTGAAGGCCCAGGGGCAAAGCATGGCCCGGGGGCTGGTGCCGGTAAAGGCCCTCGTCCTGGATTTGGTAGAGCGGCAGAGCTCACTGACAAACAGAAAGACGAAATCGACAAGTGCAGGTCTGGGACTAAGCACGCTACGCTCGAGGGCGTGTTGGCTGCCTTGTCTCCAGAGGATCGGGAGAAGGTTCGTAAGCTCCTCAGGGCTGCCAGTCCCGAACGCATAGTACCTAAGGAAAAGGATTTACCAGAGTCCGAGGCCGAAGCTAAGCAAAGTTCAGTAGCTCTTCCAGTAGCCATGGTTCTACTAGACTCCATGGTAAAGGACGCTGGCCTGTCTTCCCTGTCCGATCTTCTCTACAAAAGGTAAAGGAAAAGGAGCAGCTTGGTTTAGCTGCTCCTTGGCCAGAACGGCCTAGGTATCGTCGCCCCTCCTCGCCCGCTCGGCGACGTCCCGCTTCCACGCCTCCACCGCCGCGGCCTTGCATTCGTCGGGACCGATGTCGTAGCGTGGTGAGCCAAACGAAGCGATGCGCCCCTTTCGCACGCCGTCCCACTCGCGCCACACCGACCAGTCTACCCCTCCTCCTTCCCACCCGATGACGCACAGCGTGTATTCGCCGACTTCGGCGCGCAGACAGTGATCTCCGTCGTCGATCCACTCAGGCTCGTCACCGCTCCTCCACGGGCTCTTGCCTGTCACCTCTTGCACGCGACTCAGCAGGTCGCCAGTGGGGCAATTGTTGCAGTTGTGGTCCGCCGTGCCCTCGCATCGGTCCGAACACGCCATGTAGAGCTCCCGCGCCAGCTCGTCGAGCAGCGGAATCACCTCTGCGGCGCGCATCATGTAGCCGTCGGGGTGCTCGATGAGAACGGCGCGTATGCCAGACGGATCCACCTGATCCGGAATCGGAATGTCCACGGCCATCGCATACCGCCTTACCTTGTCTCCCATCTCTCCACCTCCCACTTCCTCCTCGCCTCGGCCATTCTCGCCCACCGCCCTTCACCTCCTTTATCTCGCGGGGACGTCTTCGCGCTTCGGCGGGTCGTCCCAGACGACCTCTCCGATCTCCTCCTTGGCGGCGATGCGCTTCGCCGCTTCGATCGCGGCCCTTGCCGCGTTCCTGAATCGCACGGGCGGCGCCACCTTCGTGGTGTCCCCGTTCCAGGACTTCCCTTCCTCGACCCAGACCACCGCGCCGCCGCGCGCCGTCTCGGCACGGAGGTGTCTGAACGACACCTTGCCGTTGTGGTCTGCGACGATCTCCGTGACCCTGGTCCCTCGGACGATCCGGGCCTGCCCCATGGCGGTGTCGACCAGCTGAATGCGCGGTCTCCGTCCATCGCGCAGGGCGATGGTCGCGAACCGCGACCCGCCCAGGATGCGCTCCTGGATCTCACCGCGAACGAAGAACTTGGCCTTCGCGGCCAAGTCGGCCGGAATCTCCGGCACGACCTCTTCGGACAAAGGCCCAAACGCCGCTTCTTCGCTGGCCCAGCTCACGGCGTCGCCGAACGCCGGGTCCGGAGGGGTCCACCGGAGCTTCAACCCCCCGGCGGTCTCCAGGGTCCAATCCAGAACCGACCCGCCCCCGGGCTGGATGGTGGCCATCACGCAGTCGTCGCTGAAGAACGACTGCGTGAGGTGAACGCGGACGTACTCGTCGACGAGCTCGACGTCGACGTGCGCCCCGCCCCATCCGTGGATGTGCTTGAGGCGCCGCTGCACTCCTTCCTCGATCCGCCGCTTGCGGTCCACCAGCGGGACCGCCAAGAGCTGATCCCTCCGCGCGGTGTGGAAGTACACACCGAGGTTGCGAAGAGCGGACTGCGTTTCCTTGTTGTTTTCCAGATACAGCATCACGAACCTCCCTTACAGGAGCGTGCCCACGATCACATGTCGAGGACACGACATTACTGCCGGGACCATCCCCCCGGCTGGGTGAAACAGAAGACACCATGTCTTCCGTTCAATGTTCTTATGACAACGATTCGTGTGTGTTTTTCGCGCACACGCATGACATGGTAGACTCTAGTTGATGGCTGAGTTTGCTCCTGGAATACCCTCAAAGACGCGCATACCCTCTCTCCCAAAGATTGAGGGGGCTCCTCGTCGCATGCAGTTCTCTATCCAGAGGCACGATGCGGACAGGGCGGGAACACACTACGATGTCAGGCTCGGTGATCCTGAGACCGGCGACGCTCACAGCTGGGCTGTAAAGCATGTCCCGGAGCCTGGTAAGGGAACGTATGCCCCTATACAACCCGGGCACACATTGGAGTATCAAGGGTTTAGCGGTCGTATTGAGACAGGGTACGGATCCGGTAAGGTTAAGAGCGAGCGCCTAGAACCGGCCGAAGTCATTAGCTCTTCGGATAACGAAGTCAGATTTATGTTGCCGGAGACACGACATGGCGAGCAGTTTGTACTAAAGAGGCAGGGCGGCAAGATGTGGACTCTCCACAACTCCAC
>CAYTDU010000368.1:0-5779 GCA_964436395.1 uncultured Gemmatimonadaceae bacterium
AGAACGATCGACCCCGAAATCCCCTTGTACGTCGAACGTGCGGTGAACAAAGCGTTGGCGAAGAAGCCTGAAAAACGCTTCGAAACACCCAATGAGTTTGCCACGACCCTCACCTCTGAAACCGTTGTCGCACAAGTTGGACGCAAGCGTGTGGCAGTGCTCCCGCCAGCAAACATTACGGGGGATCCAGAACAGGCGTTTCTCGTGTTGGGACTCCACGAGGCTCTGATTTCTCAACTCGGTCAGGGTCAAGTCGCCGTGTTGGCGCGCACGTCTGTCATGCAATACCAGGGGACCGAAAAGCCGATTCGCGAAGTGTGCCGTGAACTGTCCGTCGAGGCGGCCGTTGAATCGTCGATCTTCCGGGCAGGCGACGCGATCGGTATCCAGGCACGGTTGATCGACGGGAACACCGAGGAGGGTCTCTGGTCGGGATCGTACGAGGGTCAGATGAGTGATGTCTTTGCGTTGTATAGGGACATCTCTGGATCCATCGCTGCCGAGATTCATGGCACCATGAAACCCGCAGATGCTGAGTCTAAGAAGGACCGTAGAAAGGTAGACCCGGCCGCCTACGAGCTGTACATGCGGGGTCTGATCCATCAGCAGAACTTCACTCCACATGATTTCGATCGAGCGATGCACTACTACGAGGCCGCTCTGGCAATCGACCCTGACTATGCTGAGGCGCACACCGGAGTTTCCCTGATCTGGGGTTCTCGCGTAGTGCTGGGGCTGGTGCCACCGCTCGAGGGCGGACCCAAGTGGCGCGCTGCGGCCGAAACAGCGGTTGCGTTGGATCCAAACCTCGCCGAGGCACATGGATCTCTCGCGCAGGATCTGACGTGGGCTGCCTGGGATTGGGACAGCGCTGAAACCGAATTCCTGCGTGCGATAGAACTCAACCCGAATGAACCGCAGGCACGCATCTTCTACTGCCATTTCCTCGCAATGATGGGCCGTATCCAGGAGAGTGACGTCCAAGGGCAACGTGCTCTTGAGATCGATCCTTTCAATCCATTCACGTTGACGCTTTACGCAACACAGCGGATGCTAACCGGACGGTATGAAGAGGCGATTGCTGAGTACGAGAAGGCACCACCCAATCCGTTGGCATCCAATGGTCTTGCCGCATCCAACTTCAAGCTCGGAAGGATGGAAGAAGCGCTAGGTCACGTCTCCCAATACTTCACAATGCTTGGCAACAGCCCACTTGCAGATGTCCTGACAGGGCCGGGAGAACCTACACACCGACTGCATAAGGTGACAGACATCCTCGCCGAACTGTCGGTGACCCAGTACGTCAAACCAATACTGCTGACCTTCCTGTACGACTGGGCAGGCAACCTCGACGAAGCGAGCAGGTGGTTGGAACGAGCTTACGAGCTACGAGATCACGATATAGCATACCTCGCAACGCTCGCTTTCACAGATGAATTCAGGGCCGACCCGCGGTTCAAAGAAATGCTGCGGAGAGTAAATCTGCCGCTGCCATCCTGAGCTCAACATGAAAGCAGCGGTCTGGCTCGCGCTCACCATAATCTGGGGCCTCACTTGGCTCGCGGTCAGAGTGGGTTTGAACGACTTACCGCCAATGACGTTCGCAGGTCTTCGTTTTCTATTGGCTGCTACCCTTCTACTGCCAATTGTTCTGATCAGACGCACCAAGCTGTCGGCTATCACTGCGCACTGGCAGATCATCGTTTACACGGGCTTGCTCGTCATCGCAATCCCCTACGCACTCCAGTTTTGGGGTCAGCAGTTCGTTCCTAGCGGCCTAACTGCAGTGATGTTTGCGACGATGCCAACGTTCACGATGGTCTTCGCCCATCTGAGCATTGATGACGATCCGTTCACGCTCCGCAGATTTGGAGGAGCCGCACTGGGAATTGCTGGTGTAGGTCTGATCTTTTCAGATCAGTTGGGCGCAGATAGTATGCTCGCGTTTTGGGGTTGTGTGGGATTCCTCTTGGGCTCGGCCAGCCAGGCGCTCGCGCAAGTAATCATCAAGGTTCGGGGACGACATATAGATCCACTGATGATCGCCACGGGTCAGACTGCTACTGGAGGTGTGCTGCTGTCGACCATCGGAATCTCATCGGAGGGTAATCCGTTGCGAATCGAGTGGACTCCAGAGGCATGGATGTCGCTTCTTTACCTGTCGGTCTTCGGTTCAGCCATAGCATTTTCTCTGTTGTATTGGTTACTACGCCACGTAAAGGTCACGACCGTTACCAGTATTGCTCTGGCCCAGTCGGTGGTGGCCGTGTTTGCGGGTTGGATCGTGTTGGGTGAAGTGCTCTACTGGACCGCATTGCTCGGCTCGGCAGCGGTGCTAGGGGGACTCGGCTTGATCATCGTGCAACCGACTGGTGTGGCAAAGATTGAGACGGGGAGTGATTCTTGAGTCCCACTGCCCGACGTTACTTACACGGCAGAAACCTTACCGTTGTCTCCATCTCCTCGAGAACTTGTGCCAGCGCTGTGCCAGTCCGTTCAATGTCTTCCGTGGTCGTATAACGCGATAACGAGAAACGCACCGAACAATGCGCATCGGCATCGCTTCTGCCCATTGCGATCAACACGTGTGTGGGTTCGGGTGATCCCGCTTTGCACGCCGATCCGGACGAAAGCGATATCCCGTGCATATCGAGGGCAACAACAAGTGACTCGCCGCGCAGTTCCGGCAGCGTCAGGTTCAGCGTATTTGGAGTTCTGTTGGTTGGATGGCCATTCAACACGGCTGCAGGTACGTGTTGGCGAATTGTCGCTTCGAGCTGGTCGCGTAGCTTCCTGATACCATCAGAGTCGGCGAGCGCCTGCCGAGCTAACTCAGCCGCCTTCCCCATGCCGACGATGGCCGGGATATTCTCGGTTCCTGCCCTCAAACCACTCTCCTGTTTTCCGCCATGAACCAAGGGCTCGATCTTCAATCCCTTTCGCACGTAGAGGGCACCGATTCCTTTCGGACCGTGGAACTTGTGTGCCGATAGAGTGAGCATGTCCACACCTAGATCGTCAACGTCGACTGGGATTTTCCCCACTGCTTGCACGGCGTCGGTGTGGAAGATCGCGCCTTTCTCATGGGCAATTCCGCACAGCTCCCTTATGGGTGCAATCGTGCCGACCTCGTTATTGGCCATCATCAGCGACACGATCAGTGTGTCTTTCGTTATCGCCCGCTCCAGCTCCTTTGTTGTTATGCTGCCGTATTCATCGACGGGCAGATACGTGACCTCGTACCCCACCCTTTCGAGGCTGCGGCACGTTTCCAAAATGGCCGGGTGCTCTATGGACGAAGTGATGATATGCTTCCGACTGTTCCGGTCGGAGGCGGTTATGCCCTTAAGAGCCAAGTTGTCGGATTCCGACCCACCTCCGGTGAATATCAAGCGCCTGGGACGACAGTTAAGCAGTGTGGCGAGTTGGCGCCGAGCATGTTCCATCGCATCCTTAGCGTCCCTGCCAATCCCGTGGATGCTCGAGGGGTTGCCGAGCCGGTCCCCAAGAAACGGCAGCATACTCTCACGAACGGCATCTGCCACAGGACTCGTTGCGTTGTTGTCTAGGTAGATGCGATGCTCGGGCGGGATCGCAGGAACACGTGTTACTACCGGGGCAGTGGCGCCTAGCGGATCGCATGCGCCCGGTGTTCGTGTCGCTATCCCGACACCATCCTCCAGCTTGGAGACCTCGCAGAGTAGAGCCTTGTAGACCGGAAAACCTGAAATCTCATCGTAGTTGGTCACATCAGTGAGCAGATTCGCGTTCCATTCCTGCCACGCTTTCGGCCCGACAGGCGTTCCTCCTCCCATACTGCACTCAACGGAGCCCTTAACGATGTTGTCCGACACTATTGCCCGGAACGGTACAACACCTCGTGCAGTACGGACCTCCACGAGATCGCCACTCGAAATCGATCGCTGTTTGGCGTCGACAACATTGATCTCCACGGTTGGTTCGGGATGATCGACATTTAGCCCCTCGATACCGTGGTGCTGCGACCGGAAGTCGGTTTGCGGACGCGCACCGGAGTTGAACACTAGGGGAAATTTCTTGGCGAGTGAGGGGTTTCCTAGGGGCCCTTCCTTGGGTTCTATGTACTTCGGTAACGGTTCAAACCCGTAGTCTTCGAGAATGGTCGAGTGAATCTCAAACTTACCCGTGGGAGTGTCGAACCCGGGTTGGCCGTCTGGCCGTAGACCTCCTTTTTGCCATTTTTTGTAATCCATCATCGGCGTGGGCAGCTTGACCCACCCTCCGGCCTCCCGAACGTCCTCCAACGTATATCCCGAGCCATCGAGAGCGTGCCGGATCACCGCTTCTTCGGTCTGAGGATAGAGATCGCCGTAGCCCAACCGTTTGGCTAGCTCCGCCATGATCAGATAGTCGCTTTTGGCCTCTCCAACCGGCTCGATTACCCGCTCTCGCAATCTGAAAATCGGCCCATATACCATATAGGAGTTGATCTCAAACATGGTCGTCGCCGGCAAGACGATGTCGGCGTAGGCGGAATCGGCGGTGAGCTGGCGATCGATACAGACGAGGAAGTCGAGTTTGGAGAGGGTTTCCCGCCACACCTGAGTCTGTGGCCACGATGTAAGCAGCGACGCACCGTGCACGATCAGGCCGCGGATCTTGTATGGATCCGAGTTGAGCACCGCATCAACGAGTCCGATGGCGTGCGATTCTCCACGATAGTCGCTGTAGACGGGGAATCTGTCGCGAGCAACAGCCTTGTCGATGTCGGGGTTGGCTAGGTTTGTTGACCGGTTGATGGGGAAATGCGTGTCACGCATCGCAAGCCCGATTCCTCCCGGAACGTCCAACTGCCCGGCGAGTGCAAAAAAAGTCTGCACAGCGCGTATCGCTTGTATGCCCGTGTTCGAATATTCGAGTCCCGTATACATAAGTGGGCAGGCACCGGTCGCATTGCAGATCCGCCTGGTCAGATTTGCAATCTGCTCGGCCGGAACCCCGGTTAGGTCTTCCACAACCTCCGGCCGAAAATGCTGCACGTAGCTAGCGAGCTCATCAAAACCGAGGCACCACTCTTCAGCAAACCCTTCGTCGTACAACTCCTCCTCGACCATCACCGAGATCATGCCCAGGGCAAGTGCGCCATCAGTACCTGGCCTGATCGGCAGCCACTCTGCGTTCGTTCTTCGTGCTGTCTCTGTTCTGCGAGGGTCGATCACCACAACCTCGGCACCGCGTCTCACTGCCGCTTCCAGACGAACCATGTCGAGTGGCGGAGAATCGGTCGCCGGGTTTGCGCCCCACACTACCAACAAGTCTGCGTTCTCGATGTCGGAGAACATATTGACGAGCATGCGGCCCATCGTCACGTGCGGAGCGATCATCGCGAAAGACACGTAGCAAAGCGCTCCGACACCCATCGTGTTTGGGGAGCCGAACGGGAAAAGAACGTTTGATGCCGACGACACGACCGCTTCACTCGGTTGGTACATGTCGCACAGTGAGAGCTCAAATGCGCCGCGGCCTGTGTAGATCGAAACAGCTTCGGGACCTGATTCCTTCTTTATCCTTTGTAGGTTGTCAACGATGCTGTCGTACGCCTCATCCCAGCTGATTCGCTCGAACTCGAATGTGCCCTTTGGACCGACGCGTCGTTGCGGATACCCAAGCCGGTGCTGCGAGTAAACTATCTCCGGTGCGTGCTCTCCGCGCCTGCATATCATGCCCAGCGGGTGCCCGGTATCAGCTTCGATGCTGACCAGGCGACCGGCGCCAACTCCGACTTCCACCCAGCAGCCAG
>CAYTDU010000369.1:0-5770 GCA_964436395.1 uncultured Gemmatimonadaceae bacterium
GCCGGCATATTGCCCCTCAGGGAGTTCTGCCAAGGCCGTCAGAGCCGCCAGGGCGTGCTTCGCGGTCTGTGAGATCATTGCTGTCTCCTTGAATCGCATGTGATTATATGCTTTTGGCCGGGCAGGTCAAGCCCCGCCTCTCCCAACGATCCAGCCTGGCCTTCCAGGGTGTTGGAACGAAGAAAGGGTGCGGCTCCTATCCTTTACCAGAACAGGACTTACGTCAGCAGCCGCCATGGGCCAGGCCGTGCCGGTTTCAACGTCCTTTCGCCGAGCGACACCGGCGAGAAGGCCCGTTCGTTCCCCGCTTTCTCGCCCCCCGAGCGCAGACACACCCCGCTCGCGTGTGGGCTGCCCGGGTGCGCGCCCGAACAACTACGCAAGCTCCAAGTTCCTGGATCGCAATCAACTTGTGACGGCGATTGGGGTTCTCGTGGCCGCCAGAACTTGGTCGAACCGGCGACCTCTGTGTCCCGAACCATCGATGGCAGGTTCGCAAGGTGTTGACGCACAAGGAGTTGCGGAATCGCAAATCTCGTCTTGCCCTCAATCTTGCCCAAACTGCCGCCAAACGGAGGCTGTTCAGGACAACTCTGGACAGGATGCCGGCGTGCCTATCGAGTCGCTCGTCAGAGCGGTTCAGAATGACGGCGATGTCACGAGGGAGCGACGAGACACCGGCGATGAGCAAACTGGAAGTGCTCTGCTGGCGACCATCCGCTTGCTCGCCAAATTGAGTCCTGATGAACGGGCTGCAGTGATCGAACTTCTCAATGCGTTGAGATAGCCAGTAGTGCCGAAGGCGGTGGCAACTGTCGGCCTGTGGGCCAGGATGCCGCCGCCGGGACGCTTCTGAACAATCAGGCGGTCCCCGTTCTACCGCACGCCCCGGTCCCCTTCCTGCTACTCGTCGCCAAGAGGTTCATCTCATTGCGTTTTCCGCTCACCGCCAACTCTCGCCGTCCCACGGCCCCGAAGTTCCAGCCATTCATCGGGACGATCACCCAGGTCGCCACGGAGCGGGTAGTCGTTCTGGTAATCGTCGAGCAGACTGCCAATCGCATCATTCTTCAGCGCAGTCAGTGTCACGAAGCCCGCCCGGAACGGCACGCCAGCGTAGGCCACTCCCGGCTGCGGCCATGTGTTGTCGATTGCTCTGCCGTGTCCGTCCGTGACCCAAGCATGAAGTATCGGCAAGCTGCTGCCCTTGGAGAGGGCCAAACCTTCGCAGTAGACGAGCGAGTCGTCGTCCATCGCCCAATCGATTGCATTCTTGTGGCACTCCTGGGGAGTGCCTAGGGGAACGTCCCTTGGAAGCTCGGCTGGTTCGTACCACCAGCCGTAGTCCAATACGAATTGCTGCATGGTCCGCTTCAGCAGTGCCTTCGCCGCAGGCGTCGGCTGGCTGGTGCGAAGGAATTGCAAAAGTGTGGCTTGGTCGGGGGTCACCCTCACCGTCTCGCCCAGCACTGCCTCCTCCACCGCCCTCAACATCACCGCCAACGACTCCTCATCGGCCAACCGGTGCTCCGTCCCTACTTCGATCAACGCCGACGATAGCAACCCACTGTTCCTGACCAGTTCCTCTGAATCGGCAAACGGCACAGTCTCGTCCGTTCTGCTGTGCAGAATGGTCGTGTTTGACTTCACTGTGGTCGCCGTCCCCCAAGTCTTCCAGGCCGGGCACAAGAGAACTAGGGGCGTGGTCCCGGAGTCGATGTTCAAGGCGACGGCCCCGCCACGGGAACTGCCGACCACAACGTCGGGCTTGCCCTGGTCGAACTCTTGTTGAGCGATCCGGACGGCTTCCTCGAAATCATCCTCGGGTAGGGCTGGGTTGAGGACTTCGTGCCCGTGGTCCTTGAGGTAGGTTGGCTTGAGGCCGCTTGGGGTGGAGTGCCAGCCGTGGAGGAAGAGGGTTTTCATGGAGTTTTGGTAACGATGGGACGGTTGGGCTTCAACGACTTGTACCAGGAGCGAGGATACTCCCAGAAGTAGATTCTGCCGAAGGGTGATGCCTGACATAGGGCGGACAGTTCTGCATCAACCCATTTGTGATCTTCCGATGCACCAGTATGCTCGGCCAAGGTGCTACCTTGTGCCACGATCAGCAACCATTTGTCAGTTGCGGATCCCCAATTGTATTTCTTCGCCTTCGTATTCTTCTTTCGGATAGCGGCTCGGATACTGTTCACATTCAGACCAATGCAGCCGGTAGAGATGCTATCGCACATCCAGCTACAGCGAGGGAACATAATAGCTCCTGGAATTCGGTGCAACGTCATGGAGGAGACCAACATCCTCAACGTGGGATACTCAGAAAAGACGGCGACCTTCGACCTTGTGTATGGCGGAGGATATCGAACAAACTCTGATTCGGGAATCGAATGGCACTCCAGGAAATCAACAAGCTCCTTCGCACATTGTCTCGCCAATGTCTCTTGAGCCCTGGAACTGGGTTGCCCTGTGAATCGCTTTGTGTTCAGCCTGACCCTCCCGCCAATTTCGGCCAAGTGTTTTCGCTGGCCAATCCGCCGAGCAAGGCTGATCTGCACACGTTTCCAGAAATCGGCGATGGGTGTCTGAGGTGAGCACTTCCCTGCCTCTGCGTCACTGTGGTAGCTCGTATGCTCAATGGCGACCCGTGTTCTTGTACGTCCTTTATGTAAGGTGAGAATGGCATCGGGAGATTCACACCAGTTAGGTCTAGAGACCGTGTAGCCGAGCATACCGTGGACGAATTCCCGAATGAGGAATTTCTCAACGTCCTTTGGTTTGCGATAGACTCTGCCCATTCCAAAACCCTCTTTCTGGCACATGGCTCACGGGTGCGAGCCCGGCACAACCTTTGGAGGCCCGGCGTGGAATAGAAACGTCATTTCTTCGCTTTGTCTCATTGACTAACGGATGAGAACGTCCATGAGTACCCTCTGAGGAGCGTATCCTATCCCCCATCGCTTCAATGGCACCAAGGTGATACCCTTCGGCGTCTTTCCAGGCAATTCGAGAAAACTGAGAAGCGTCGTTCTTGCGTTTAGCGAGGTAACACTCGGCCATATCCACGCCCTCTCGTGTTAAGCAAGAACATCCTTCACTCTGCCGCTGCCTTTGGTTTTGCTGACTCCTCATTCCGTGCTTTCGGTGTTTCTTCCGACCTGTCAGGCTCATCCGCAGCCTCATCCTCTGCGGCTGTCGGCACACCTTCTTGAATGTGTACCGAGAACTGTAACGGGTTCTTTCGCATTGCAGAGAGCGTCGAAGACCACGCAGACCACAGGGTGTCTTTAAGCTGATGTTGCCCTCCCGATCTCAGCTTGCGAAGTTCCGCCAACAGCCGCTTGATTGCACCATCGAGCAATTCGCCGTCCTCGCCGAGCAATTGCAAATCACGTTGAATGCGCTCAAGTAACAGTTGCATGTTGAAAACGGACGAGGAGTTCTTGTTCTGCTTGAAGAAATCGTCGATCAGCCGCTTGACCGCCTGCTTCCCGCTCTCACGCCTTGCGGCTTGCTGGCTTGCAGATACCGCTCTGCGAAGCTCTTCACAAACCGTGAAGACATTCTCTCGTAGGGCCTTCGCATCTTCCTTCGTGATCTCTCCGTGTTGAACCAGAGCGACGACTTCTTGGAGGACACCGTACTTGTCGTAGCTGCGACCCTCATCGAATACAAAGTCATTCAACACATCGTTCGTTCCTTTCACAATCCCCGTCTGAGTAAACGCATCTTCGTCCATCGCAGCCTGCACCTTTTGCAGTGCTTCCTCGTCCAACTCACCCCACCAGCGCTTGAGGTAGTTTGTTACGGCCTTCTTGAAAACGCCAACCGGTATGATGTCTTCCGTAGTCACAACTGGGTGCGTGGCCGAGACGAGTTTTCCAATCTGAAGAACGAACGCTTCATCGATCAACTTCTTACAATTACGCTCCGCTCCCGTGATCCGCCGTTTGATCTGATCTCCTGCCCCGTCGCTATCGACAAGAACAACCGTGGCAGGAACCGGCTCGTCACCCCATTGTGACGCAGCAAGAATCTTCTCAACGCCTGGAGCGCTCTCTGCCGACACCATGACCAGAGCATTCAGGTCCAACAGTTCATTGACGTTATCCGGGCGTGCGAAGTGCCGAATCAGTTCGCAAATGAGGAATTGGTCTGTTGGCCCCTCAACGACGATATTGGTTGCGCCCATGAACAACGTCTGGGAACAATCGATCCCAAGTGCCGATCTGATCGGTTCATACCGACGCAGCATCGCCTGATCGATCAGTTGCGTGCCTTCCTCGGCATCGCCCTTCCTGACTAGGCGAAGTCGATGGGGAAGATTCCGATTGATGAGGAAAGGCGAATGAGTCGTGTAGACCAACTGGCATTTTTGTCCAGAGGACTCGGCTTTCACGAGTGACTCAAACACGGAGAGCAGGTTCCTCTGGCCGAGGATCGACAGGAAGGAATCCGGTTCGTCCATGAGAACGATGGCTCCCTTCTTCCTGGAGATGCTTTCGAGGGCCTTCGCTTGAATGTAGTAGCTGAGAAAGAAGCGGAGCCCGGAGCTTCGTTCCCGGAACGTGTACGTTGCCCCCGTTTTGTCCGTGACCTCAAAGTAGAGCAACCCCTGTTTGTAATTCAGCCGAAGGGCGAAGGAGTCATCCTGAGTCCAATAATGCGAAAGGTTCAGGCGTTCTTCAATCTCTCGATTCCATCGGGCAACGAGTCCGTCTGCGTGTGTTCGATCAGTGATCTCCAATCCCGCCACAAAACCGATTGTCTCCTCTGTGATTCCCAAGACATCTCGGAACAGCAGCATTTCCAATTCGGCACGTCCTGTGTCGAGCCGAGCGCTGTTGAGAGCATCACGCTCCTCGGCCAACTGCTTCAACTGTTCGGGGTTAAGCGCTGGCTTCTCTTTGGAGATCGAAAACGTACTGACGAGTCGGGCGAGCCGTTGGGCCACGGAGAAGTCGAAACATTCCTCAGACGCCGCTGCTGGGTTGAAGGCAGCGTGCAGTGTGTGAATCGGAATCTGATCGGAAAAGGCGAGTTCGGAACGAATGAAATGGACCGTTGGCAGACATTTTCGCACGGCTGCGAGCTTACTGGCATCTAACTGGCACTGGTGCCCGTCGAGGTAAAGGTGTGCCTGCGTTGCTGAAGACTGGTCCGGCGCAATGACGAGCGTGACTACCGAGTCTGTTGATGCGGCGTGTTTCGACAGTGCGTCATTTTCAGCCGCCTCGCCGACCGCCTTCACGTCTTGCTGCGTCAACTCGTTGAATTGAAGGCCGATGTTTGGCCAATCTTCTGCGTTCTTGTTGCGTGGAGACGTGTAGTGACACAGGTCCGTCCGTGAGAATGTTCGTCCCTCGCCGAACTCGTCGGGAACGCCTTTGCCGGTAATGACCTTGCTGACCGCATTGAGTAGATGCGATTTCCCGCTTTCGTTCGCTCCGACAATCGTCGTGATGTCCGGTTCGAGGGGAATCTCGATCATCGGGAAATCATCTTCGCTCGTCGTATCACGTGCCAGTAGGTTCCACGGTCGAGACGTGACCCCAGATCGGCGGTCTGGATAACCCATGTAGTTCGTGTTGAACGATTTGTACCACCGTAGAAGCACATTCGAGACTTTCATTCCGACACTCTCCCTATCTGGTCGCTTTGTGTCATTCTTAGAACAACGTCCCCTGCCCACTCCACTCGTCCTTGCTTCGATAGATCGTCTTGTCCCCATCCCGCAGGTAGATCAGCCCGAGCCGCTGCAACCGCACGGTGA
>CAYTDU010000370.1:0-5755 GCA_964436395.1 uncultured Gemmatimonadaceae bacterium
CCTAGCTGACGCCAGCTAGCCCGACTGGAGACCCGCCTAACTCAATCCAAAGGACGTTCCGCCACCACCGGGTTGCGCAGCACACCGACACCTGGGATCTCAACCTCCACCACGTCACCAGGGGCCAACGCTCCGACGCCTGCAGGCGTGCCGGTGGCTACCAGATCATCTGGTTCAAGTGTCATGATCTGCGAGATGTACGACAGGATGTAAGGCACACTAAACGCCATCTCCGACACGTGCCCGCGCTGGCGCTCCACATCGTTCACTCTGCACACCACCTCCAGATCGCCTAGTCCACCAAGCTCCTGCAAAGAAGCCACTCGCGGCCCGACCGCACAGAAGGTGTCAAACCCTTTTGCCCGGGTCCATTGCCCGTCTGTCTTCTGCAGGTCGCGCGCTGTCACATCATTCACGCATACGACACCCTGAATCGCGTCAACCGCGTCTGTTTCGCTTGCACGCCTCAACCGTTTCCCAACGACGACACCGATCTCGCCCTCGTGTTCGATCTGGCTTGAAACCTCTGGCAACACTATTTCGTCATTGTGCGTAATAACAGAAGAGGGTGGTTTTAGAAACAATAATGGGTATTGTGGTACTTTATTGCCCAATTCGGCCGCGTGCTTTACGTAATTGCGGCCTACACAGACGATTTTCCCTGGACGGTTCAAAAGACCTCCTAAAGTGATGTACGATACGACAACCGAGTTCTACTGTTTACCGGAGCGAAATGTAGTGGAAGATCTGCACGGAGCCATTGCCGAAGCATTAGCCAACCGATACGTCATCGAACGCACGATCGGTAGGGGGGGAATGGCGACCGTTTTTCTTGCCCGCGAGAACCGCCCGCCCCGACTTGTAGCCATCAAGGTCCTAAACCCGGAGTTTGGTAACCAAATAGGTGAGCAGCGGTTCGCTCGGGAAATCGATATCATTTCGGGACTAACACATCCCCACGTTATCCCGATTTTTGCGGCCGGCGAGGCAGCTGGGTGTCTGTACTACGTCATGCCTTACGTGTCTGGTTTGTCTCTACGTACGCGTCTCGAGCGAGAGAAACGTCTACCCATGAAAGACGCTGTCCACATCACTCTCGACGTTGCCGACGCTTTGAAATACTCTCACGCAACAGGCGTTATCCACCGCGACATCAAACCCGAAAACATAATGTTACAGGAGGGGCACGCCCTTGTTGCCGACTTTGGAATCGCCAAGGCGGCGAGAGATACGATTCCGCCTGACAAACACCTGACATTGGCCGGACAATCCATTGGAACTCCTGGCTATATGAGTCCAGAACAAGCTTACGCGGCTGATGATATCGACGCTCGCACTGACGTGTACAGTCTCGCAGCCGTGCTGCATGAGATGCTTTACGGCGAGCGCCCGATGCTTGGCATCGGGCAGCGGCGTAGCAACTCTACCCAGGGCGCAAATGAAAGTCGCGATGAATCCTTTGGTGGAGCCGTCCCATCTGTGGTCGAGCGCGTTCTCGACCGCGCCCTCGAGTGGGATCCCGCTGCCCGGTTCGACACCATTGCCGACTTCTCCGAGGCACTGATATCTGCGTACCCGGCGTTCGTTCCTCATGCGTCACCCAAGCTGAGCGTTTCGAAACCTGCGTACGAGAGCAAGTCAGTCGCCGTCTTGCCTTTCGTCAATCTGACCTCAGATGCGGAGAATGAGTACTTCAGCGACGGTATCACAGAGGATATCATCGCTCAACTCACCAAAATACCGGATGTACGTGTCACCTCACGCACGTCGGCCATGCAGTACAAGGGCACGACCAAGAGCCTGCGCGAAATCGGAGCGGAATTGGACGTAGCATCGATACTCGAGGGAACGGTACGTCGCTCGGGAAATCGGGTACGAATAGTCGCACAGTTGATCGATGCGCGGACAGATCGACACCTGTGGTCGGAAACATACGACCGGGACATCACAGACATCTTTGAAATCCAGAGTAACGTCGCCAGCAAGATAGGCAGCGCCCTCCACTCGACACTATCAACCTCGGTCGCCGCATATATGAACCGCCGGCCGACCGAGGATTTCGAAGCGTACAAGCTATTCTTGCAGGGCATCTACCATTGGAACAAGTTCCGCCCGGCCACTACCAGGACAGCGTTGCATATGTTCGAGCAAGCCACACGACGCGACCCGAATTTCGCACTAGCACATTCTTGGCTCGCCAACACACACTTTGTCTTGGGGTTGGGTACTGGTGCAGAGCCCGTACGTCCTGCAGATGCCTTTCCAAGGGCCAAGGCCGCCGCCGAGCGCGCTTTGGAGATCGACGATTCAATTGCAGACGCACATGCGACACTTGGCTCCGTTCACTTCATGTATGAGTGGGATTGGGATTCAGCCGAGGCTACCTTCGAGAAATCGAGGCAAGCTGGACCGACATCCCCCGAACCGGGGATCAAGCACGGCCACTTCCTAGCCAGTGCGGGCCGGTTTGAAGAAGCGCTTGCCGTGGTTCGCGAAGCTCAAGATCTGGACCCGGTATCGTTGATAGCGCTGACGAATATTGGCCGCCAGCACTACTGGGCGCGCAAAGCCGACGTTGCTCTGGAGTACTTTCAACGCACTTTGGAATTGAACGAGATCTTTCCACCCGCGCGAGTGGGATTGGCGTGGTGCCTACTTCAGGCGGGGAAAACCGGCGAGGCGATCGAACACCTCGAACTCGCCGCACGCACCAACCAGCGTTTCTCTAGGGTAATCGCATCCCTAGGGTGCGCCTACGCAGCTGCTGGCCGCATATCAGATGCCAAGGCAGTACGGGATGAGCTTGTCAGTAGACAGACATCCCCGGACACATACGTCTCCTGCCACGATATCGGCCTTTTGTCAGCTTGGATAGGCGAGAGAAGCAGCGCACAAGCATGGCTCAATCGCGCCCTCGAAGACAGAGCCGCTTGGCTTCCATTCATCAACATCGATCCAGTATGGGATGTGATCCGCGCCGAATCCTGGTTTCAAGATATCGTTCGACGAGTAGGCTTGACACCGCGTACGTAGTCAGGTACAGCGCAGGATCACGGGCAGTCACAACGTCATCTCTTGAGTTCACCTTGCGGCCGCCGACACCCGGTAGCATAATCCCCGATCCGCGTAATCTCAGCCTGGAGGTAACGTGTCACGCCCTATTCTGATCACCATGATTTCCTCTCTATTCTTCCTGATTCCGCAGGCACATGCCGTGGGTCAGGATCGAGAAGGCCGACTCACGACGGATCTTTACATGGAGTGGGAACGCGTAAGCGACCCGCGCATTTCACCCGACGGCACGCAGATAATCTACACGCGCCAATGGGTGGACAAGATGCACGACCGATGGCAATCGGGGTTGTGGATCATGGACGCAGACGGATCACGGAATAGATTCTTGACCGAGGGCTCATCCGCCAGGTGGTCGCCAGACGGTACCCGTATCTTGTTCCTCAAGGAAGGGGCACCTGAGGGCAGGCAGATTTTCGTACGCTGGATGGATGCTGAAGGGGCCACCAGCCAGATCACTCGCGTGGACCATTCCCCTGGAAACGTTGTTTGGTCGCCCGACGGGCAATACGTGGCGTTCACAATGCTCGTGCCGAAACGCGAGTCTTGGCCGATCGACCTGCCCGACCGACCCGAGGGCGCTGAGTGGACCGCTGCTCCCAGGATTGTCACGAGGCTTCAATACCGCCGTGACAGGCAGGGCTATACCGACGACGGTTACCGTCAGATATTTGTTGTGCCAGCCTCGGGCGGTACGCCCCGGCAGCTGACAGACGGAGATTGGAATCACGGTGCGCCAGCATGGACTCCCGATGGTAGGGAGATCCTTTTCTCGAGTTTGCGCGTTCCCGGCGCGGAGTACGAGTGGCGCGAGTCAGAGATATACGCTGTTGACGCCGTGTCCAAGGCTCTTCGTACTCTCACATCACGACATGGACCGGATGGAAACCCATCTGTCTCTCCCAATGGGCAGATGGTCGCATATACCGGTTACGATTGGTCTGACGACACGTACATCGACAGCAGACTCTACGTAATGGAAATTGACGGATCGAATTCGCGCGTTCTCTCCGGTGGACTCGACCGATCGCCGCAGCGCTTGATCTGGGCACCAGACAACAGCGGCGTCTATTTCACCGTAAACGATCGCGGCACCACCAACCTCTTTTTTTCGCCCACCAGTGGGGACACGAGGCAGGTGACAGGAGGAAACCACCGTCTGACTGTCTCCACAATCGCGAACGGCCGCTTCGCAGTCGGCGTTCGTACCTCATATCACGAACCGGGCGATGTTGTCTCGCTTGACCTCAGGCAACCGGACCCGCTCGAGCTCACACACGTCAACGACGATGTGCTGGAGGGCATTCACCTCGGTGAGATCGAAGAGGTTTGGTACACATCAGTAGATGATTACCAGATTCAGGGCTGGATAATGAAGCCACCCGACTTTGATCCATCACAACAGTACCCATTGATCCTCGCAATCCACGGCGGGCCGCATGGCATGTATGGTGTGGGTTTCAATTTCGGATGGCAGAATCATGCGGCAAACGGATACGTGGTTCTGTACACAAACCCGAGGGGTAGCTCGGGATATGGCAGTGCGTTCGGTAACGCAATCAAGCGAGCGTATCCGGGCAAGGATTTCGACGATCTGATGGCAGGTGTGGATACAGTAGTCAACCGTGGATACATCGACGAACAAAACATGTTTGTGTACGGCGGCAGCGGTGGAGGTGTGTTGACTGCATGGATTGTAGGCCACACCAACAGATTCGCTGCCGCGTCGTCAAACTACCCGGTAATCGATTGGATCTCATTCGTCGGCACCACAGATGGCGCGAGTTGGTATCGGAATTTCGATCACTTACCGTGGGACGATCCATCGGAGCACCTTCAGCGGTCTCCTTTGATGTATGTCGGTAATGTCACGACACCGACGATGCTCATGACCGGTGAAGACGACTTGCGGACCCCGATCTCTCAGACCGAGGAGTTCTACCAGGCTCTCAAGTTCAGAAAGATCCCGACAGCGATGATCCGTTTCAACAACGAATGGCACGGCACCAGCAGCAAACCGTCGAACGCGATGCGATCGTTGCTGTACCTCCGGAGCTGGTTCCAGCGACATGCACGAGACAGCGAAGGTCGACCTGTGAGCAGCAACATGTGAGACAAATGAGACACGTGGAGGGCTGAATGACTGCGAGTGCGGCTCTCCACCTTCCAGAGTGTCGTGCCGGCGGAGTAGATTGCTAAGTATGTCAGAGTCGCATAAAAAACTCGTGGTCGTTGGAGACCGGGTGCTCGTGTCGCCGGAGGAGGGCGAAGAGCGCACAAACGTTGGATTGTACCTGCCGCCAACAGCGGTGGACCGCCAGGCTGTCCAAAGCGGCAGGATAATCGCAACCGGCCCTGGTACACCGCTGCCAGAGCCCAACCAGCTCGACGATGAGCCTTGGAAGATCACGAGTTCCGACTCCACGCGGCGATACATGCCGATGCAAGCGCAAATCGGCGATTTCGCGCTTTTTTTCCGCAAGGCAGCCGTCGAGATCAGCTTTGACGACAAACGCTACCTCGTAGTTCCACAGGCCGCGATCTTGGTGCTGGTACGTTCCGACGACCCTCTCGACCACCTTTGATCTCGGGTGAATACAGTGAACTCCGAATCCGAGAAGCCTTCGACCATTATCTTCCTGTGCGTGGCGAACTCGGCCCGCAGCCAGATGGCAGAGGGGCT
>CAYTDU010000371.1:0-5750 GCA_964436395.1 uncultured Gemmatimonadaceae bacterium
GTGCCTCGGCTTCGACTTCCACCAGTGCGTATTTGGGGCACGGACTGTCGGATTGGGACATTCGTTCTCGTGGTAACAATAGCGGTAACAAACGCGGCTGTTTCTGGCTGTTTCTGGCTGGCGAAGGCATCTTGATGCCGTGTTAACGGGATTTTGTAAGTTCTTGGGTTACAAGGCGATAGGGAGTTGTCCACCAAAACTGCTGGTGCTCACTGCTGGCGCTATCGCAGCCTGATAAGCGTGAGGTCGGAGGTTCAATTCCCCCCTGGCCCATGAGATAAGTTCAATGACCTTATTGATTTCCGCGTCAGTGAGGTTTTTGTCTTTGAGGATTTGAGCTAGCGCTGTGTACTTTTCTGTGCATGAAACGTCCGGTACGCCAGTGTTTTTGCCGTTTCCAAAGCGCTGAGCCTTGCGTCTGGACAGCATCTTCGCGGCTTCCTTCCTATTCCACCACCCCGGCGGGTGTTGCCGTAAGGTCCTACTCCAACACTGACAGGGAAACATGTGGCAACACGTCTGTATCAGAAATCTGTCTCGTTACGAACTGATACACACCATTATGAATTTCTCTGCAACGGATATGGATGCGGAAGCTACGAAAGCGCGGTGATTCTACCCTTCCATAGCTTGGCGCGCACTCTCGTAGCCTGCTGCAATCTCGGTCACCGGACGAAGCCGCCCGTCGCCGACCTTCCCCCCTCAAGTCCGCCTCCCGGCCTGACGATACTCAGTACAAATTCCAGCGAGCCAAAGGTGGGCTGTCGCCCCACGGCGATGGCGCGCACACGGGCGACGGAGTGCATCTATGTTCACGGGCGACATTGCCAAATTCAGTCCCCCAGACCTCTTGATGTTCCTGGCGCATCTCGGCAACGAGGGTGTGCTGACGGTGACGAACGCCGATCAGGGGCTGCAGGTCAGCTTCAAGAAGGGATTGATCGTCGACGCGCATTCCGAGGCCGCCGACGAGCGACTCCTGCGAACGCTGCTGTTCGAACATAGGATCGAGACGCACCAGTGTGAGTACATCAAGCAGGCCAGGCTGGAAACCGGTCTGCCCGTGAGACGGATCCTACAGAGCATCGACTCGTTCGACGTAGCCGAGATCACGGACCTGCTCGAGAGCACCGCACGGGAAGTGTTGTTCCATCTCATACTGTGGGACGCGGGGCAGTTCAACTTTGCAGAGATACCGCTCGATGCGGATGCGGACCTTCTCGCGCTTCCCTGCGAAAAGCTCACGCTGGATATCATTTGGCAGGTTGACGAGTACAACGAATTCCTGCGATCGATTGGCTCGCTCGATCGGATTACGATTCCAGGCCCGCCCAGCGGCGGGCAGGCCGAGGCGACCCCGGCGCAACGGTTCCTGTTAGAGCAGTCGACGGGGAAGCAGTCGGTGCGACGGGTGATCGAAATGGCGCCCTTTCCGGCCCTCGACCTGGTGTTGGCACTCCGGGAGTCGATAGAACAGGGCTGGATCGCGCTCCTCCCGGATGGCAATGGTACCGGCACGCAGAATCCTGCGCCCGTGGACAAGGTGTTTGCCTCTTACAAACGGTCGCTCCGGAAGATCGTTGCCGCGAGCGACGCGAGACCGAAAGCCGCGGAGATCGTCAGCTTCTGCAAGGAACACTTCACCTGCTCGCTGGTGGTCGCCATACAGGACGGCAACGTGGTTGGATGCAGGGTGTATCGTCGCGGTGAGAACGGCGAACGCGTGAACCGCGACATTGGCCACGTCGGCGTTCACACATCGGTTGACCCGATATTCGACTGGGTGCGGGGGTCGAAGCAACCGTTCTTCGGAAAGGTGTTCGAGTCGCAGCTGCTCGACGCTCTCGGGGAGTCTGGACCCGATCCGGGGGGCGACTGCGCCGTCGTGGCCCTCGGGTCTATCGGCGGTCCCGAACTCCTCGTTTACGTGGCATCCAATAGAGCGATGACTGAACCCGGTCCGTTTCAGTACCTCGAGTTGATGTCGTGGAGTCTCAATCCGCCGACGCGGGCTGCGCCGAGTGAGTCGCGTTGCACGTCGACGGAGCACCCACCATCGACTGCATCACCGATGGGCGCGGGTGAAAGACAGTCTTCGTCGTCGGGTGTGGAGCACCTCGTGAAGTCCATCGGAGAGCTTCCCCCGATGCCGAGTATCCTCGCGCAGACGCTCGACCTGCTCTCCGACCCAGATGCGATGCTGTCAGACCTCGCAGACGTTTTGTCACATGACCCGGCGATGGTGGCACGGTTGATCAAGGTGAGCAACTCCGCACTCTACAATCTCGGTCAGGATATCACATCGTTGGATCAGGCGATCGGACGACTCGGCACGAGCACCATTCGGAGCATCGTCGTCGGTACCTCGGCCCGTGCGCTGTTCCCGACCGGCCAGACCGACATCGACATCTGGGGCCAGTCGTTGTGGAAACACTCCGTTGAGTGCGGACTCGCCTCCAAAGGTGTCGCCAAGATCGTCGGTAACGCCGATCCGAACGAGGCGTTCGTCGGCGGGATACTGCACGACATCGGCAAAGTAGTGATCCTGTTGAACCTCCCCGAGGAGTTCCGCGCCATTCGCAAAAAGAAGATTACTCACAAGGAGAGAAGCCTGGAGGCGGAGATGGCGGTTTTGGGCTTCGACCACACGATGGTGGGCGAGCGTCTGGTGGAACAGTGGAAGTTGCCGCCGAGTCTCAGGGCCTGCGTACGGCACCACCATGCTCCGCAGGAGGGAGCCGAATTTGAGACGCTGGCTTGCATCGTTGCGTGCGGCAACTACTTCAGCCACGCCCAAGGTGCACAACCGGACGAGGCAAGTGCCGAACAGGCGATCGACATGACAGTGGCCCAGCGGATACTTGACCTGTCCGACGAACGAATACAATCACTCCACGAGGAGATCGACGAGAGTTTCCAACACAGCAGCGTGCTCGACTGAACGCGTGACGCAATGTCCGTACGTGAGCTTGCAAGAAGGGCGGGGGAACACCTCCGCTCCGTCTAGCTCGCCGTTGGAGTCGCTTGCGGTTCCTCTGGCGTGTCAGAACCCGAGCCGTTGATTCGTTGACTAACGAAGAGCGGTTGCGCGCTGGGATTACCTGCGGCTACGCAGGAAATTCGCTGAGGGACGAGCGGGACCACGCCATGCCCGGCCCACACGCAGCTGACCTTCAACAGGGCCGCCTCGGCGGCCCGTTTTTTTAGGCAACAGCGGCGAATATCGTAGCCTTGTATTGGCTGCTGACGCTCGGCGGTGGTATCTTGATGGCGCCCTTGTTGGGCTCCTGTAACTCGTTGGGCCATATGGCGATAGCGACCTGCCTGCGAAGGCTGCTGGCGCTCGCTGAGGATCGCGCATCGATTGGTGCGCGTTTTGCTATCGTGTACGGCAGGTACTCAATGCGTCCACTATCACAGCGTTTCGGCATAGGTTTGCTGCTTCTTGGCAGCGTCTTCTTCTTCGTGGGTGCGCCAGACCTTTTGGACACACGATCTGCTCAGCGAGCCTGGGATTTGGGCCATCTGCTCTTCTTCCTCTTTGCCACTCTTGCGTGGTTGCGTTGGGACAGAAACGGCGCGCACTGGTCGAACCTACGCACGTGGGCGTTTACGCTCATGGTGGTGAACCTGACCGGGCTTCTCATTGAAGGCGCTCAGCATGTGCTCGGGAGGGACGCATCGGCGTCAGATCTCTTTCTCGACAACGTTGGTGCGGTTGTGGCCCTCGCCTTCTTTGCCAGGTGCAAGGACGCCCCAACCAATTTGAAAGTGGTGCTGCGGGGAATGGCCGTGGCGCTATTGGTCTGGTCACTCGTACCCTTCTTTGCGGCGCTCAGTGACGAGTTTTCTGCCTCGAGATCATTCCCGATGCTGTCCGACTTCGAGACGCCGTTTCAACTGTCGCGCTGGGAAAGTGATGTCGTGCTGTCGTTCGAAAATGACACGGTGAGAAAAGGTGATGGAGCTTTGAGAGTGCCGCTCTCGACAGCACGATATTCCACAGCGAGTCTCCAGTACTTCCCGGGTGATTGGAGCGGAACGTCGCTGCTGGCGGCCAGCGTATTCAATCCAGACCGGGAACCGCTGGAACTGGTAATTAGGGTGCACGATCGGTGGCACGATGAGCACGGGATGAGGTACGACGACCGGTTCAATCGCCGGTTCGTGATCTCTACGGGGTGGAACGATCTGGAAATCCCCGTATCCGATATCGCTTCGGCACCCAGGGAGCGAAGCATGGACCTAACCAAGATCGAGGGGCTGAGTTTCTTTTCAGTCGAGCTACCTCGGCCGCGCACGATCTTCATCGACCAGGTCGAGTTGCGATAGCCGCTATCTACATTGGCCATGTCTGAACCGGTTGATCGACCTTCAGAACCAGAAGCGCCCTTCCGCCTGTGGCCGGCACTGAAAGAAGCCGTTCGCGGCACCGAACAGGACTTCACAGCCGGCCCCGTCGGGCGTGCCGTTCTATTACTTGCGGTGCCCATGGTTCTCGAGACTGCGATGGAGTCCGTGTTTGCAGTCGTGGACGTATTCTTTGTAGCGCGTTTGGGCCCCGCCGCAGTGGCGACCGTTGGACTCACCGAGACCATGCTGACACTCATCTACACCGTGGCGATCGGGCTCAGCATAGGGGTGACGGCGCTGGTTGCTCGGAGGACCGGAGAGAAAGACCCAGACGGTGCGGCCCGATCGGCGGTTCAGGCGGTGTTACTCGGTTTTGGAGTGGCGGCCTTTCTCGGTTTTGTGGGCATCACGCAGGCGCCACGTCTGCTGGCACTGATGGGAGCCGAAGCGGACGTTATCGGACCGGGTGCGTCCTACGCTCGAATAATGCTCGGTGCCAACGTCACCGTACTGCTCCTGTTTCTGACTAACGCAATCTTCCGCGGCGCTGGTGACGCGGCAATAGCGATGCGGGTGCTTTGGATCGCGAACGGCATCAACATTGTCCTCGATCCCGCATTGATCTTCGGACTCGGGCCGTTTCCCGAGCTTGGTCTCAAAGGAGCGGCAATTGCCACCAACATCGGCCGAGGCGCCGCCGTGCTCCTCCAGTTCTGGGTGTTGTTCAGTGCGAGCAGTCGTGTGAAGATCAGACGGCAACACCTGGAACTGAACCCAAAGGTTATGTGGCAACTAATCCGACTGTCGGGCACCGGAACGTTCCAAGTGTTCATCGGAGAAGCAAGTTGGATCGGACTCACCAGGATTCTCGCCGGCTTCGGCAGCGGTGTGTTGGCCGGTCATACCATAGGGATTCGCATCATCATCTTCGCGATACTGCCAAGCTGGGGAATGAGCAACGCTGCGGCTACGATGGTGGGGCAGGCGCTTGGGGCAGATAAACCGGAGCGCGCTGAGCGTTCGGTGTGGATCGCCGGCATTTACAACATGGTGTTTCTCACGGTGATCGGCGCTCTGTTCGTGGCGTTCGCGCCGCAGATCGTGCGGCTGTTCACCACCGAGCCGGAGCCTGCCCGCTACGCGGTGTTGTGTTTGCGGATCGTGAGCCTGGGGTTCCCGTTCTTCGCATACGGAATGGTCCTCACGCAATCTTTCAACGGTGCCGGAGACACTTGGACTCCGACGATCATCAACCTGTTTTGCTTTTGGATGTTTGAGCTGCCGTGCGCGTATGTGCTCGCGTACCTACTCGAAGTGGGACCCGTTGGCGTATTCGTTGCAATGACGATCTCTTTCTCTTCCCTGGCGGTTGTGAGCGCCGTGATCTTCCGGCGAGG
>CAYTDU010000372.1:0-5727 GCA_964436395.1 uncultured Gemmatimonadaceae bacterium
GACTGTGAGCAGGTGTGGCGTGCTTGTGCCGCCTGGCGGCTCAGCTCCGACCGCTAGGGCAGACGCTGCGCGTCCGCCCTAGCGGGGCGGCGGGGCATCATGAACGGAAAGGCGGGCGTGATGTTCAAAAAGACCGTGCATCACATGGGTTTGTCTCGATGTCATCTTGAAGGGAGGAGAATCATGAAGGTAATTAAAGACGGCGGCCATCGTTTGTTTGAAGAAGACATAGAAACATCGCAGTATGTGTCTGAAATGTTGCGCGATCTTCGAAAGAACGGAATGGACGCCGTGCGCAAGTACAGCCGCAAGTTCGATGAGTGGGATCCCCCCAGTTACGAGCTAAATGCGCAGCAGATTGATGAAGCGATAGCTAAGTGTGACGATCAGCTTATTGGGGATACTGATTTCTGTCAGGCAAACGTCCGCGCGTTCGCCGAAGCACAGCTTGCGACAATGAAGCCGCTGGAGGTAGAAATCCGACCTGGAGTGATACTGGGACACAAGCATATCCCGGTCAACTGTGTGGGCAGCTACGTGCCTGGCGGTCGATACCCGATGTTCGGCTCGGCGCAGATGAGTATTATTCCCGCAAAGGTCGCCGGTGTGGAGACGGTTGTGGGCTGTACTCCCCCGGTCAAGGGTGAGGGATATTATCCAGCTACCATTAACGCCATGACGAAAGCGGGAGCAGACCGGATCTTCATCCTGGGAGGTGTCCAGGCTTTTGCGCTAATGGCTTACGGCATGGGTGTGGTTCCACCCGCGGACCTGCTGTGCGGCCCAGGCAACAAGTTCGTTGCAGAGGCTAAGCGGCAGTTATTCGGGCAGTGCGGCATTGATCTGCTGGCCGGACCGACCGAGATCGCGATCATCGCAGACGACAGCGCCGATCCATCCCTGGTCGCCTGTGATATTCTGGGTCAGGCTGAGCATGATCCCAACAGTAGCCAACTGGTTGTCTGTCTGAGTGAACCGTTTGCTCGCAGGACCCTTGATGAGATCAACAAGCAACTTGACGTCCTGCCCACTAAGGAGATCGCAAGGGTATCATGGGGCAACAACGGTAAGATCTATGTGGCCGACGACAGGGATGAGGCCATAAAGCTCAGCGACGATTATGCTCCGGAGCATCTGGAAGTGCACGTTGAGGACACTGATTACTATTGTGACCGATTGACCAACTACGGGTCACTATTTGTCGGTGAAGAGACAACCGTTGCCTACGGAGACAAATCGATAGGCACAAATCACATTCTGCCAACGAGCCGTTCGGCGAGGTATACCGGCGGTCTGTGGGTAGGCAAGTTTCTGAAGACAGTGACGTATCAGAAAATGACACCCGAAGCCAGTGTCGAGGTGGGTAAAGTGACCGCGCGACAATGCGAGGTGGAGCGGATGCTGGCACATGCTATTACGGCAACTGTTCGCACAGAACGATATTCGCGATAACGGCAGCTCATTAAAAAACGAGTGTCACCAACATGGAAAGGATAGCTAACATGTTCGAATTTAGTAATAGGACGGCCTTAGTAACGGGCGCGGCCACGGGGCTGGGGCAGGCTGCTGCGGTGGCGCTCACTCAGGCGGGCGCGAAGGTTGCTATCTCTGATAAGCCTAGCGTAAGCCTGGAGGAAACTGCGGCCCTGTGCGCAGACTGCGGCCACAGGAGCTTTGCGGTCGAAATGGATGTTCGCGACCTGAACCAAATCCGCGAGAGTGTTGCGGCTGTCGAATCTGAATTCGGTCATGTCGATATTCTGGTTAACAACGCGGGAATAAACCGGCCCACACCCGGCCTGGAGGTAGATCAGGAGAACTGGGATGACCATTTCAATACAAACGTGCGCGGTGGATTTTTCTGTGCACAGGCCGTTGTGCCGAAGATGATCGAACAGAAGTTCGGCCGGATCATCTTCATCTCCAGCCAGTCAGGCCTGATCGGGATTCCCGGCCAGCCGGTGTACTGTTCCAGCAAGGGCGCGGTGATCAACCTTGTCCGGACCCTGGGGGTAGAATGGGCCGAGCACGGAATTACGGTAAATTCCGTGGCACCTACGTTTGTGGAGACAAACCTGACCAGAAAGCGCCTTCAGAATCCAAAGTTTCGGAGCTTCGTTTTGGGCAAGATCCCTAAGGGTGAACTTGCGACACCAGAAGATGTTGCGTGGGCTGTGGTCTATCTGGCAAGTGACGAGGCCGGCATGGTCAACTGTGTGAATCTACCAGTTGATGGTGGTTGGACCGCGTGGTAGGGCCAAGACCAGGAACATCACCGCCTGCCGGAAACAGGTGGTCCAAAGGCGCTGAGACGTCGAACCACGGGTTGCACTTGACCGTCGCCTACGCGCCGGCAAGTGAACCCGCATGCTAGGGCAGACACTGCGCGTCCGCCCTAGCGGGGCGGCCACCTAAATTGCCTGGGCTTCCGCTGCGTGGTGCCGACTGACGAGTGAGAGTCTTGATACGCCAGATTGGAGTTGAGGCAGAAGCCTTGGAGGAGGTAAGAACACATGAAAGAGAAACCTACAGTACAGAAAACCTCAACTATGCAAACGTCGTTCGACGCACGTATCGAGAGTTGGGGCACCGAGATCCGGTCTGTCCAGAAGCGAGTCGGTCGCAGGCAGGCACTCGGAGCGATAGGCATCCTCGTGGGCATTTTCCTCTTGTGGCTGGGGCTTTCATTCTATGGGACGACGGTAGCCGTCATCGGGGCTGTGGCCATCGTCGGCGCGGCATTGCTGCTTATCCAAGCCAGCAATATCCGCTTTAGGACAGTCAAAAGGCTTACAAGTGAGATCCAGCGAGCCTGCCAGGACGAGGGGTTGGAGAAGAAGGATGTCGTCAAGACCCTATTCCAGTTGGGGCGAGTCGGGAAAACATCCGGTCAGACTAGAAACGAGATATTGAGGGCAGTCGATCCAGGTACCTTTCGCGTGCTCATCAAGCGCGAAGCCGACGAGGCGATCGCGGCGATCGGGCGTTCCCGACACGTTCCGGTGGGCTACTTCGAGTCTCGGCCACCCGAAGGCGATGGACGCTGCTCGGACAACGAATGTCCGTGCCCCTCACCCGGAACACCGATCTCGCGTGGTCAGGGTTTCTTGTATATTCCGCCAAGAGTCGTGGAGATGCGCCGCGATGCTCGTACACTGGATGCCTTGTACACCAAGATGAAGCGCGCAGCGGGGCGCGACGAGCTTGTGGGAGACTTCAGGTCCGCAACGGTGGTTCCACGGCAGGGGCTCTATCACCCAATCCTGATGTGCCGTCAAGGCGCTGAACGGCGGGGCATTGACCTGGAAGTGGCCGCGAAGGACGCTGCGTACTGGTGGAAGACCGGACTTGTTCCGCTCCGGCCAACACCGGCCGCGAGAGCTTGATGCTGTATACCGAGGGTGGATCGACAGGCGACTGAGAACTCAGGGCCGCATTACCAATGTTTGCCAAATGGCAGACAGCACATGAGTAAGCGCGCCCAACCCCCACTGCACCCGACCTGCTGATCACGCGGCGAATCCGGAGGCAGTCTCTTTATTGTAGATCGTTCTTTGCAGAAAGCACCGCTGCAAACCCGCAGGCGGGTGAGTTTTTCCGTTAGGTGGCCCTTTGCTATGGAAACGACGATGCGCATTACGATTTTAGCACTTGGTTCGCGTGGCGATGTGCAGCCACTCATGGCCCTGGCCATGGGCCTGCAACTGACTGGCCGGTATAAGGTGTCTTTCGTCACATCCAATGATTTTGAGAGGGCAGTCAGGAATCATGGATTGGATTTCTTGTCTCTTGGCGTGAACGCACGAGAGTTGTTGGGGACAGAGGCTGCGTGGGATGTGCTGGAATCGGGCCGGAATGTCATTCAGGGGATGTGGCGAATCGTCCGCATGATGCGGCCGACCCTGGAGCAACTCATGGAGAAGGTCTGGCAGGCTTCTCAGGAGGCGGAAGCACTCATCTTTTCAACTCTCGGAGTGGGAGCTTATCATATTGCCGAGAAGCAAAGAGTACCTTGTTTTTGGGCATTACCGTTTCCTTTCTTCAATCGCACCCGTAGCTTTCCGAGCCTGGCGTTTCCGTTCCTCCCACTGGGCGGCAGCTACAATATGTTGACACACATCATGGTTGAGCAGCTCGCGCAACAGCTCACGGGGCGACTCATCAACCGCTGGCGGCAGGAACGTTTGGCACTGCCGCCGATTTCGCTCTTCAAGTGGCCCTATGGTCGGATGGGTGGACAACCAGTGTCCACGCTTTACAGCTATAGTCCATCTGTCGTTCCCAAGCCACCGGATTGGGGTGAGCACATTCATGTCACAGGATATTGGTTCCTTGATCATTCGTCAGATTGGCAGCCCTCCGCCGATTTGGTGAACTTCCTTGAAGCTGGCCCACCACCGGTATATATTGGTTTTGGCAGCATGTCGAGCCGTGATCCAGAAGCAACGGCCCAGATTGTTTTGGAAGCGTTGAAGCGATCAGGGCAACGGGGGCTGATTGCGACAGGCTGGGGTGGGCTGAAGAGAGCTGATTTGCCCGACGGTGTGTTCAAGCTCGAATCGGTGCCTCACGATTGGCTGTTCCCGCGCGTGGCGGCGGTGGTGCATCACGGTGGAGCGGGAACCACAGCTGCGGGGTTGCGAGCGGGAGTGCCATCGGTGCTGGTGCCGCACTTTGGGGATCAGCCATTCTGGGCGCGGCGGGTAGTAAGACTCGGTGTTGGGCCAAAGGCAATACCGCGCAAAAGAATGACAGCGGAGATGTTGGGGGCAGCGATTGCCACAGCGGTCACGGACGAAAACATTCGGGCACGTGCCGCTGTGTTGGGTGAGCGGATCCGTACTGAAGACGGTGTTGGGCAAGCAATTGAGGTAGTTGAACGGGGGCTGGGGGGCAGCAATGCCCCCCGGCTACCCGACCAGCCGGCACGCCTAGCGGCGTGGGGAAACGGAGGTAGGTACGCGCACGAAACGTGATTGGTGGCGGTGCGGGTTGCGTCGCACCCGGCGTGCGGCTGAAACACAACCCGTTGAGCGCGCCAATTGGTGGCCGGAAGGCACAATGAATGAAAGATGCGAAGAAACAACCGCTGGATATGAACATCAATGGCACGGTGGTGTCCATCATCGTGGAGAGGGCATCTGCTGGTTGGAGAGTGACCATGCGGAAAGTGTGCGCCCAACAACTCGTTGCACCGACACGCTGATCGAGTGTCCTCTTGTTGTCGATTTTCGTTTGCGGTCGTTTTGGCAGTTGTGGGGCGTATCGTTTCACCCGCGTGCAGCTGAACTCGCCGTCGTTAGCGCGGCCAAGGTAAGACAAGGATGATCTACTGCTAGGAAAAACCGAAGCGGACAGGTCAAACCCAATCAGGAAGGTGTCTGTCAAGGGGGTTGACAACGAAAGATGCGGACGTGTGGTGGGTTAACATTAGGTGGTTATTCAGCGCGTACTTATGGTATAATTGATCTGCAAGTCGTCAGAGCAAATCGGTATGCGAATAGAGGTGCAAAATGGCAAAACTGAGAATATCAGTCCCTAGAAGCCAGTTGGCTGAGTTTTGTAGACACTGGCAGATAGAGGAGCTTGCCTTTTTTGGCTCCGTGCTTCGAGACGACTTCACCCCTGAAAGCGATTTGGATGTGCTAGTCACGTTCGCCCCTGAAGCGAATTGGAGCTTGCTAGATCATCTGCGGATGGAGCAAGAGTTGTCTGATTTGCTGAACC
>CAYTDU010000373.1:0-5718 GCA_964436395.1 uncultured Gemmatimonadaceae bacterium
GATGGGAAACCCCATTGGCCGTGCTATGTCTTCCTGACCGAGGCGCTGGAAACTTGCCGCACCCTGGCCGATGTGGAGGCGTTGCTTCGCAAAGTGGATCGGAACGGCGGGATGATTCTTTTCGCTGTAGAAGGGACGTCGGATGAAACGGCCGTGATCGAGTGCAGCTGCTCCCGGCATATCGCCCGGAAATCCGATGAGGAATGGATCATCGCCACAAACCACGCCGTACTTTCTCATGAGTCAGGCAGGTTGGAACGACCACGCGAGGGCTCACACGTGCGGTATGAGCGAGTGGAGGAGCTCCTCCGTGCTCGATCCAGTCGACTCGAGGAGCTTGACGTTCCCACCGAACTGATCCGCATCCTTGCCGATCCCGGCGTGGAACAACGCGGCGAAGAGTACGGCACCGTGTATGCCAACATCGCTTGCCCGAGCAAGCGGCTCATTTGGTACACCTTCGGGGGCTATCCTGCGGCAAGTCAAGGCGACTGGCGCCAGCTCGACTGGCCGTGGTAGGGGAGTGCAGCTACCCCCTGCATTTCATTTGGGGTCCAGGGATTTGCTGTATCCGGACCCGGATTGCACTCTTCTCAGAACTCTGCTTTCCTGACTGCAGAAGACCCAGCTGTCCGGTTCCCACTTCCAGGGCGTGCCGCTACCTGGGAATGGAAACAGATCGTGCCCTGATGTGTATCTAGTGTATACAACCAGGACCTAGTGGAGGTGACAGTACCGTGCAACACAACTGCTTTTTGCGACTCATAGTCGGGATAGTCATCGTCGCTGTGTGCGGCTCACTTCTGGGAGTACAAACACCGCGCGTACTGCAAAACGAAGAGCCGGAGCGAATGATCATTGCGGGCGTACCGCCGTTTGGACCGACCCAGTGGACGGACGACAACGGCAACACCGTTCCTGCCGGCTGCGGCCCGGAGGCAGCCAGGATGCTCCTCGCCTACTACGACCGCCGCTACGGGTACGAGCAGCTTGTCCGCGCCCAACCAGGCAAGGCGATCGCCGAGCTTCACGACCGGATGAACACGGCTACCGTGATGTGGCAGGGCCAACCACAGGGATTTACCGACCCCACGATGTTCAAAAACGGGCTCAAAAGCTACATCGAGAACCGCTACAGCAGTGGGCTCAGTCTGGGAACCAAGGCGGGAACGCTCAGTCAAGTATTCGAGAAATCCGTTGAATTAATACAGAACAACAAGCCGCACATCATCCTCTTTGACTGGGAGGGCGAGACGTGGATCTTCCCCAATCACTACTCGGTCGTCGTTGGATACAGCAAGGAGGCCGGCCGCAAGCAGCTGATCATCAACCCCGGCTGGGGATACGACTTCCAGATCCTCGACATGACAGACTCGGCGGTCGCTCCGGCGAGTATCGTGTGGATCGAGAAGATGAACGATCCACCCGATGGCCAAGGCGGCTGTGCGATCGGACCGGGATCGGCACAAGGTATGTGGGTCACCGACGCCAACGGCAAGGTTCAGCTGAAACCCGAACTGCACAAACACTTCGATCCCAACAACACCGTCGGCTGGTCGGCGGCTGATAAGACGGAGTTCTTCCTCCCGCAGACAAACAGCAAGATCGGAGCCTGTTCCTGGTTTTAGGGGAACGTGTATTTCCTCGGCCGGCGGTGGGTCTGCCCACGCCGCTGGCCGTCTCTTCTCAAGCCGGGGGGCTACTACTGCGTGAGAATTGAGCTCTATAGCCCGTTACAGGTGTTTCAGCTACGGTGTGCGTTTCCTCTCAATCGATTCCCACAAGGTCGCTTCTACGTTCCAGAAGAATGACGTCGCGCCAGGTTCCCGCCAGTTCTCCGAATGTCATCTTGCCAAGCCTCTCTCGAGCGCCAACCTCTCTGAATCCATGTCGTTTGTGGAGCGTCAGACTTGCAGAGTTCTCCGGGAACACCCCTGCCTGCAGCGTCCAGATCCCCGTTTTCTCTGATTCGGTGATGAGGCCGGAAAGCAACGCTGATCCTATCCCTTGCCCCTGAGCTTTGCGTGCTACGTAGACGCTTACTTCCGCCACTCCCGAGTAAACACAGCGTCCCGACACAGGACTCAGTGCGGCCCAGCCAAGGATTTCGCCGTCGAGTCTGGCGACCAAACGACATTGCGGCAGGTGATTGGCGTTCCAGCTTTCCCAGTCCGGTGTGTTTGGATCAAACGTGGCGTGTCCCGTCGAGATCCCCTCAAGGTAGATTGCACAGACCCGCTCCCAATCACCGGGAGTCATCGTCTCTATGTCATATGTTCTGGCGGCCACCATTTCTCCGGTTCTCGACTATCCATTGAGCGTTGGCACCTCTTCGGCCCAGGCTTGGTCAATCACGTACCGCATCGGCCGCCTCTGCGAACGGCGAGCCACTTCGACGAATCCCGCTTCGAGAAACGCGGAGGGAACTCCATGGAACAGGAAGAGATCGGGGGACCGTCCACCCTTCGGCTCGGTGGGATAGCCTTCGAGGATGGTGCCGCCACGCGAGCGGGCATAGTCGATGGCCGCGGCGATCAGCCTTCTCATGACGCCACGGCGGCGGTACGCATTAGTGACGAAGAAGCAGACGATCGACCAGACGGGAGCGTCATCGACCCGCTTGAGAACACGCGAGCGATCAAGGCGTGGATACGCCCCGCGAGGAGCGACGGAGCACCATCCCACCGGTTTGCCATCGGCGTAGGCAAGCAGGCCAGGGATTTCTCCGGATTGGACAATACGTTTCATCGCCCGGTGGTTTTTCTCGCCCTTTTGCTGTTCGAACTGTTTGGCGGTGAGTCGCCACCACATACACCAGCATCCGCCGCACGCCCCGCGCGGGCCGAACAGCCGCTCCAGATCGTTCCAGCGGTCCGGCGTGGCTGGGTGGACCTCGAGTGTTCCGGGTGGCGGGCTGTCTTCATGGTCTCTCGCTCGTGTCACGACTCACCTACTCTAGAGTACTTTGGCCCGTGTTTCTCGACGCGCCTCTGTGTTCAGTATTCAAGCCGATAGTCCACCTGTTCGCCGGCTCCCTCGATGGTGATCGTGTGGCCGATCGGATCGAGGGTGACCGTGGCCCAGGAGGGCGGGGTCGGTTCTGCACGATCGATAAGCGCTCGAAACGTCACGTAGTGAATCCCCTCGATCAGTGAATAGGCCCCATCGTGGTCGTGGCCCTGGAAGACCGCGATCACATTGCCCGATTCCTCCAGTAGCGCTCGTGCCTCGAGTACGTTGTAGATCTCCGGACCCCCGCTGCGCAAGTCATACTCCACGTCGAGTCGCTGGTGGACGCAGACAATCGTTGGCCGATCGGTCGACTGAAGATCCTGCCGCAGCCAATCCAGTTGGAACGAAGGAATGTTGCCCTGGACGATGTAGAAGATGTGGCTGTAGTCCTCGCCCCTTCTGTTGTACTGGGCATCGAGAATCACGAAGTGGTACGCACCGGCGTCAAAGCTGTAGTAGGTCTCCGTAGCGGGGATGCGCTTGAGGAACTCCTCCTTGGATAGATCCTGCACATCGTGATTACCGAGCACGTGATGGCGAGGTCCATGGAACTGCGCGTAGATTGCCTCCGCTTTCTCCAGGATCGACGGAATTCTGGCCGGATCCCCCGGATCCGCCCCAAGCACGAACGTTCCGTTGACGTAGTCCCCAAGTTGAATCATCAGATCCGCCGGCCAGGCATTCATCACGTCAACGCAAGCACCCAACCGCTCCCGATAGTGCACCATCACCAGCTTTTCGAGCGGGTTATTCGAATCGTGCGCATGAAGATCGGCGAAGACCCCAACACGCACCGGCTCGGTCGGACCGGTTCCGCCAGCGGACAGCGACAGTATCCCGAGTAGGCAGACAACCACGCTCAACAGAACAACGCGGTACACCTTGGACAAGAGCACGCTTTTCCTCCTCTGCGACACCTCATTAAATCCCGTGGCTAGGAACGATGAACCACCGGGCTGGCCGACCTTCAGCGGTGATCCAACGGGCTCGCTGGAATGCTATCTCCAGAACTACGCACGCTCCAAACGCCGGAGATGATGGCCTGAATGCTGACCAATCGAGCCTTGCAGTGAATCCCGAATGCCGCACCAGCTTCTTGTACTCGATTCGCACCGCCCGCTGGGGCACTGACAACACTCCAACGATCTACCGGTCGGCCCTGGATAGGGCTACGGAGCGTCTGTGGGGGCGTCTTGGGGCGCTAGAGCCTCGATGCGTGCTGCAATTTCGGGGTCCCCGTCAAGCTGATCGAGAGCTTCTCGGTACGCGGCAAGCGCCTTTTCGCGTGCCTCTTTGATCCGAGTCTCCAACGCCGCAATGTCTGCAGCACGTTCTGAATCCTCAGATCCTGCTGACTCTAGTTCCTCTTTCTCCGCAAGTGCATCGTTCATCATCGTCTCGTAGATGGAACCGATGATGAATGGAAGGTACGGGTCCTCAACAAGCGCCTGTTCTTTCACTCGCTCGAAAGCGGCGAGACCAAGCTCGATGTCTTCGCGCTGCTTTCGAATGGCATCGAGGAGAGGAACCTCAACGGAAATGACGGCGGCAGCGTACGTGTCTTCGTACCACGCGCTGAAACGTTCCGTAATGGCTTCCCCTTCAGCATCGAGACGAACCTGATCTATGACCTCTGCCAGTTCGGGATGTCTTTCTTCCTCGCGTCCGGTGAGAAGGATGATGTGGTACCCGAAGTCGCTTTCGACGATGCCGCTGATCTCACCAACCTCCAGGGCGAACGCCGCCTGCTCGAACGGCGCGACCATCTGCCCACGTCCAAACCAACCGAGGTCGCCCCCTGCGGGACCGCTGCCGGAATCAATCGAACGCTCACGAGCGATTATGCCGAAGTCCGATCCCGAAGACAGCTCCTCCAGAATCTGTTGTGCTTCTTCCTGCGTCTCAACGAGAATGTGGGAAGCCTGAATTCGCTCTTCGGTTTCGTACTGCTGGCGATTCTCGTCGAAGTATGTGCTAATGTCATCCTCGGAGAGTTCGATCGGACCTGCAATCGCTCGTTGAACGGCTTCCAACAGAAGCTGATCCGCCACGCTCGCGCGTCCACTCTCCTTGAAGCGATCGATGCTGTACCCCTGGCTCTCCAAATAGGCCGCCAACTGTTGTTCGGTCATCCGTTGGTACTCCAGGATCGCTACGTACTGTTTCTGGAATTCCGCTTCGATTTCCTCTTCCGAAACGGTGATCCCTCGCTGCTTTACTTCTTCGTCAATGATCGCGTCGTAGAAGAGACGCTCGAGAGCCTCAGCCTCCAAAGTCAGCGTTATGATTCGCCCCTGCGCTCCGACGAGCATCGCGCGGATGTCCTGCCCGAATTGCGCATAAACCTGCTGGTACTGGTTGAGAACGTCCTCCTTCGCGGAGTCGAGGTCCTCCCTGTAGAGGGGGAGCCCGTTTATGGTGGCGACAATCTCCTGGTCGGGCGAGTCTGTTGTCGTGTCGGTGGCGGCCCCTTCGGGCTCCTCCGCTGCTGCGGCAACAGCAGCGGGAGGTTCAGCCTGCTGCTCCGTCGCTGGGATCGGGCCGGGATCATTATCAGCTGGGGCAGAGGACTCCTTGCCGCAGCCGAAGATGAAAAGGCACAATGAGACAAAGAGAACGACAAGCGTCAATGGTCGAATTTGCACGAGAACCTCCTTGGAATGAGAAGAGGATACATCGTCGAGGGCTCGGATGAAAGCCGAAGGT
>CAYTDU010000374.1:0-5718 GCA_964436395.1 uncultured Gemmatimonadaceae bacterium
CCACCCGTTGAAGGTCCCGGCCACGTAGACTTCGCTCCCAGCACTTGTCTCCAATTCGAACTTCACTCTCTTTCTCTCAGTCTTTCCGCTCTTCGTGCTTTTTGTGCTCTTTCCGCTCTTAGTGCTCTTAGTGCTCTTAGTGCTCTTTCCATTCTTCGTGCTCTTTGTGCTTTTTGCACTTTTCGTCTTCCGCGCCATAGCGGTACCCTCCATTGTATGTCTCCATAATAGTGAACGCTCTAGAGTTCACCGTCCTTTTGTCAGGCTTTTCACAACTCCGTAAACCCTGTGCGACTCTGACGCACCCCATGCCTGGGCACCGCACCCGCGTTGTTGGTGGGGCGAATCCCCGTCGACAATCTCTGGCAGGTGCCCGATGCACCCGTCGTTCATCAGCGCGATGCTGCTCGAAAGTAGCGAGAGCGCAGTAGGCCGAGCTGACTCGCCGTAGACCTTGCACAGCGCCTCGCAATAGGACGGAAAGAGCCACGTCCACGCGGTGCCATTGTGATAGGCCGGCTTGCGGCGATTCTCCTCGTCGCCACGGTAGGTCCCCCAGTAGGGGCGGTTCGGGTCGTTCAGCAACCGTTCCCCGAAGTATACCGGAATCGGGTGGCGCACCGGGCGGTTCGACAGACTGCGGATCGCTCCGGCGACTAGCAGTTCCTCACAGGATTCCAATACATCCCGGCAGACGTCGTTTTCCGTCACCGCACCGAGCGTGATTGCAAGAAGTTGGTTGGGCCGCAAAGCATCGTCCGGAGTCGCCTCGCTCGCTGGACACCCCGGCGGACCGTGCAAACAATCCGACAAGTGACGCTCTCCATTGCCGGCGTACAGTGTGTGAATCGAATCGCGCACTCGTGCAGCAATGGAGGCCCAGTTCCCTTTGAGATCGATTGCCGCCACTAACGTCAGTGTGGCGTGCCAGAGGGCTTGGATCTCGATAGCGTACCCCTCGCGGGGAGAGCCGGCCGGATGATTGGTGTCCATCCAGGTGAAGTGAGCAGGGCTGAAGATGAGTCCGCTATCCCTGTCCATAACGATACCATTGGGAGTCCCGTCTCGGTATCCCTCTGCTATGGACAGTATTACCGCACTGATTGTCCTCCCTCCGCAGTCCGCGTTTAGGAAGTCGTCGCTCCCCTCAGCATGCAACAAGTCGGTACATGCCGTTACAAACCAGAGTGGCGCATCCGAAGTGTCTCGGTTGGAAAAATCGTCTCCACGGATCATGTTGGGCAGCGTGCCCCTAGACTCGAAGCGGGCAAATTGCACGAGGATATCACGCGCCTCTTCGAGGAACCCGGCGGCGATCATACCCCTCAGGACAATCAGCGTGTCGCGTCCCCAGTCGAGGAACCACGGGTAACCGGCAATCACCGTAGTGGAGTCACCACGCCGCACAATGAATTGCCGCATCGCACTCACCAACGCCTGTTCGATCGGACAGTCCTCCGGTTCGTCTGCATCTCCAACACGGATATCGTGAGAGCCACTTGAGTCGGGTGCTGGTGCTGGCTCCGAGTCTTCTCGTTCGAGGCCGGTTGAGATTCGAGCACGCACGACCGACGACGAACCTCCATGGAGGTTTATCGAGAAGTATCCGGGGCTGAACAGATCGGAGCTCCCAGCGAGACCTCTGTCCACTTCCACGGGGTGCGGGACCATGTATGCCCACTCCGGTTCTCTGACGAACCGCCCGGGCTCCACGGTCATCTCTAGGCGATGGTCTTTTGATGGCCCAAATCGAAAGCCGAGTGCGTCCGACAACGTCGCCGCAGGCCAAGTGTGTTCTGGACCGGAGAACGCCTTCGTCGTCTCGTGATTGATTCGATCTTCAACATCAGGACGTAGGATGACGGTGACATGATCTTCATCGTCTATTCCGGTTTCGTGAGTCTTGGCGCTACCTCGGCCGATGGTCAGCGTAGCCTCGTCTCTATCGACGGCCAGCGCGAGCCGGATCTCGATTGGGATTTTGGTCCCATGCCCCGCCGGGACCACGAACCGCCATACAGCAATTCCATCAGAGGTGACGAAGAATCGGTCGAGACAATCGATGTCAATGGACTGCGAATAACCCTCGTATTTCAACCATCCCCGCACCCTCGTGAGCATGACGCGACGATCGACCGGGTGAAGGGGGTGCAGGTTGCCGGCGAGTAGCGCGTCGTATTGACTCGAGATCGTACCCCACGCGCCACGAGCCTGAGCCATCGCCCCATGTTCATTCGTGCAGAGCGCGTAGCACCCACTGTCGCGAACAGCTCGACTGTCAAACGAAGTCCTAACGGTTGGCTGCTCTCCGCCTGTCAATAGCAGCAGTTGCCCTCTTTCCCTGCGAGGCCGACCACCTGCGGAGAAGATGACTAACTCGAGGGTCAGCAAGCGGGCGGTATCGGGCTCATCGAGCGGTAGGAATATGGCGCAGTGCAACCCGCTATCCAGTGGAATGCTCGACTCCCTCCGGACGAACTCGTGACCGTCACACAGTACCACGGTGAAGCGATCTGCCGCAACGATGTTTAGAAAGTGCCCGGGTGGAAGGAGGACCGTACGGTTCGAATCGCGTGGCCACGTATATGTCGTAGCGTTCGGTGCGTCGACGCCCGATGCGCTGCGACAGAAGCGAAGCGGATCTTTCGAGAAGGCCCGAGCCTCATTGTCGATATCGATGCCAGAAATGTCTTCGAGCCCGCTCAGCGCGTGATGTATATCGAGCACCTTAGCACGAATCCGACTAGACATATTGTGGACGCGTATCTCGCCAGTTTCCTGCAACGCTCGTTCGACCGCATCCGAATCCGAAGAATCTCGGGTCAGACATAGAACCTGGCCCGGCGAGAGCAAACAGCGCGCCACGGCTCCTTCGGACGCTATGGTAACTGTTTCGCCCGTCATTAGGTCGATCAGCGGTCGACCGGCATATGGGAACTCGCTAACGTCCCATGCCACTGTGCCCTCTCCTTCGTCATCGAGGTTTGCCAATACCAGGAGAGCGTGGGCATCTGTGGGGCCGCTGCGAAGCACTGCAACGGTGTTCTCAGTCCCCTTGTGTATCAGGCGCAACCTTGTGTCTGGCCGGAAAGACGGGTGAGCCTGCAGAATCGCATTGATGCGCGCGATGTGCTCAACGAGGTTTTCGGAATTCCCCCAATTGAGAGACGAAGCACCGTGGACATCGACCTTTTCGTCAGCCAACCACTCCACCCCGTTCGTGATCCCGAATGCACCACTATGGGAACAGAGCGCAGTGAAGGCGGTCCTCAAGCGTGCGTACGGAGCCGAGCGTGCTGCCAGTCGGGGATTATCGTGCGTCTCAGCGAAATGGACGAGAAGCCCCCTGCCAGTTGAAGTCTCGTTGCAGCCCGGGAGATAGGCTTCAATCTGCTCGCGGTCGTAGTTCTGGAACAACTCGGAATAGGCCCAATCGAGATTCGATTTGTCGAGGAGGTGGTGCGTTATTTCCAGGCTCCCGCCCAAACCCTCGAGCAAAAAGATCGTGTCGGGGAATAGCTGTCTCACCCGCGCAACCACATACTCCCACACCGGGGCCGGAATCATATAACCGGCGTCGCACCGAAACCCATCCACACCACGTCGACACCAAAAGATGAACACGTCGGCCATCCACACCCATAGGGCAGTGTGGTCGTAGTTGAGCTCTGCGAGGTCCTCCCACGTCACACCCCAGGCAGATGGCGAGCGAAACGCTTTGTCCTCCCCCACGGCGAACCATTCCGGATGCTCGATTTGTAGATGCGACCCCCACCCAGTGTGGTTCGCCGGAACGTCGAGGAAGATCTTTGCACCGCGATCGTGGATGGCATCAACCAGTTCGACAAATTGGTCCATCGGAGTCGTATGCCGGTCGAACTCGGCCAGGGCAGGATCCACATCGGTGAAGTCGAGTGCGGCGAATGGGCTCCCGAAGTGGCGACCCATTCGAGCGTATGTGGTCGGAGTCGGATGGATCGGGAGTAGCTGGATTATGCGGAACCCGAGTCGGTCTATCACATGATCTAGTTCCGCAATGAGATCCCGGAAAGTTCCTGACGCAGGAATGACCGTGTACCCGGCTTCGTGCAGGAGTCTCTCGGCTTCCCGCTCCTCCTCGACCGGTGCCTTGGAGAACTTGGCTGGACCGAACTGGCGTACAAACGCCGTGTAGATCGTGTTATGGGCGTTGTACTCCAACGGTTCGACCTTTACCACGACGTTGCCGCCGGCCGGCCACTTGGGCTCCGGCGACTGCGCGTCCCGGCAAAAGGCTTTGGCCTCGAAGCGGCCGACCTCGAGGAGCGGGAGTTTAATTGAGAATCGGCCGGGCCCTTCACAAACCATCGGGATGTCGTGCCAATCGCGATGCAGAATCGGACGTCCAGTTGCGACGTGCTCTATTGTCTCATTCCGATTTGTCCGAGCATGGCCGATGTTCGTCCGCAGCCATGCGCCCTGTGGCACTCCGTGATCTACGGACAGCGAGAATTCCAGTGAGTCACCGCGACACGCTATGATCCTCGACCCCGGAGCCGGTCTCTGTTCCACGGTTGATCCTCCGCGTTCTGTTCGGCACCGGGGTTGTACCTAGCTGCTTTTTACTCCATTGACCGCCATCCCCACCCAGCTCGGAATGGACGTGTATCCCCTGCTTGAAATATCGCCTACGACAATGGCGCTGCCCAGGTCAGTTCATCAACGTTGCGGCCGGACCACAAGCACCGGCACCGGTGACGCTCGCACCACTTTGTCGGCTACACTTCCCAAAATCAGCCGCGGCAATCCGCCTCGTCCGTGGGTGGTTATTGCTATCAGATCAGCGTCTCTCTCACTGGCGGTCTTCAAGATGCCAACGGCGGCAGGGACTCCCTCCACAACCACAGTTGTCGCGTTCTTCCGTCCATTATTCACGATGCTTTGCGCTTGGCGTAGGTATTCGTCGGCTTCTACGTATCCAGCCTTTTGATAGTCACGGATATCGAACGGAGCGGTGGTCGTATCAACCGTCCACACCGGAAGTGAGTCTCGTGCAACGCGGACAAGCGTGTACTCGGTGTTTTCGGCTCCGATAGCTTTGACCCAGCGCAGGCTTTCCTCGGCCCGATCTGATCCGTCCAGCGCAACGAGCACTTCCCTGAAGTTGCGCCGTTCGGTTAGCTGCGGCTCGACTCCCTCTTCAGGCCGAACCAACAATACCGGCATCGATGCGTGACGCACGACCCAGTCGGCTACGCTCCCAATCCAGGCACGGCTGAGCGGTCCACGCCCGTGGGTTGACATCACAATCATCTCCGGGTGATGGACCGTCGAGTATTTCACCAATTCCTTGGCCGCGGCACCGAACAACACTGTGCACAAGACTTGGACTGATGAAACCTCCTGGATCCTCCGGACAATGGAATCGAGGTATTCCGACCGTTTGGCATCGGCCCGATTCAAGTCCTCAGCCGAAACCGTCAGAACGGCCCGACCGCGCTTGCGCGATCTCTTGGGTGCGACAGCCACCACACTTATACGGCCGTCGAGCCGTTGCGCCATACCCAATGCAAGCGGAAGCGCGCTCTCAGCGAACTTGGAGCCGTCCAGCGGCACCATAATCGTTGGAGTATTCATTATTTCAACTCCTTACACAGCTGTACTACGTGTTGGTCCTCATAATCCTACGTACCACAATACGTGGTACCTGCCCACTCGGGGATTCGGAGTTGACCCTAG
>CAYTDU010000375.1:0-5689 GCA_964436395.1 uncultured Gemmatimonadaceae bacterium
GCCGAAATAGGCATCTACTCTCGCGTGAGGATCCATGGGAGCGAGTTCAACCAGTAAGTCGATGTCGCTCTCCTCACTCCGAACGTCGTCGTGTAGCGCCGACCCAAAGACATGTAAGCGAGCTACTCCGTGTCGAGAGCAGATATTCGATATCTGCGCTCGTTTGGTTCTAAGAACATCAATCATATTCGGCCTCCAGAGCGTACCGTACCCGAAACCGGCGCTCCTTTTACGCCACGGAATCTAAGCCTAGCCAAATCGCAGGCAAATCTCCCACTCAAGAAGACTCATGTCCTTTGGAAGTCGAGAATCCGTTGCATGCCCTGACAGGGGCTGGAACAACCGCTTAGATTTTGACCACCAGCCCGGGTGGTGGAACTGGTATACACAAGGGACTCAAAAGCCTGCCAGACCGCCACTTAGGGAGGCATTTCGACGCCGTGACGGGCGTTTTGTTCCCTACGTGACCGTCAAGTTTGTGACAGTTTTTGTGACAGTTTGGGCGGGGCTTCGTCTTCTGGGGCGGGAGTTCAATCGCTCTGGCGGCCTGTGGATTCGCGGTGCATGTTATCCGATTATGGCCGACGCCTTTGATCGTTTGAAGTCTGCGCTGGCTGACCGCTACGCGATTGAGCGGGAATTGGGTAGTGGTGGAATGGCGTATATCTCGCCGAGGACCTCAAGCATCGGCGTCGAGTGGCCATCAAGGTCCTCGATCCTGAACTTGCCCGAGCGTTGGGATCAGAGCGGTTCCTACGCGAGGTCGAAGTCACTGCGAACCTCACGCATCCACACATACTTCCACTCCATGATTCAGGAGAAGCTGACGGCTTCCTGTACTACGTGATGCCCTACATCGAGGGCGAGACGCTCCGCGACCGTATGAATCGGGAGGGACAGCTCCCGGTTGATGATGCGCTTGAGATCACCAAGGAAGTCGCTGCGGCCCTGGGGTACGCTCACAGCCAAGGTCTGATTCACCGGGACATCAAACCGGAGAACGTGTTGCTGTCGGCAGGTGAAGCGGTGGTGGCGGACTTCGGGATCGCGCGTGCAGTTAGTGCGGCCGGTGGTGAGCGGCTCACCGAGACTGGGCTTGCAGTGGGCACACCTGCTTACATGAGTCCGGAACAGGCGGCGGGCGAAAGGGAAGTCGATGCACGCAGTGACGTGTACAGCCTCGGTTGCGTGCTGTATGAGATGCTGGCTGGTGATGTTCCCTACGCTGCGTTCACGCCGCAAGCACTAATTGCCAAGAAGCTGGCCGAGCCGACGCCGCGCATTTCGGTAGTGCGGGAGAGCGTTCCGCCAGCGGTCGAGACGGCGCTCACGAAGGCGCTGGCAAAGACGCCGGCGGATCGGTTTCTCACGGTGCAGCATTTTGCTGAGGCGCTGACGGCAGAGGCCGTGGTGGCGCGGGTGGGCAGACGGCGGTGGGCTCGCGCAGCCGCTGCGGCCGTGGCCGTTGTGGTTGTGGTCGTAGCGGCGTGGAGGCTGTTCACGCTCGGAGGCGGGCCTGCATACGAACGCTTAGCGGTTTTACCGCCCGCAAATCTGATGAACGACTCCGAGCAAGAGTACTTCATCGCGGGCATGCACAACGCGCTGATTTCCGAGCTGCAGCGAGTTGGGGTGGTGGTGATTGCACGCCAGTCGATGCTGAAGTACCAGGACACGGAGATGCAGATCCGTGAGATCGCGCAGGAGTTGGGCGTGGATGCCCTGATCCAACCCTCAGTCATGCGTGCGGGGGACAGTGTCGAGATCGAGATCTCTCTGGTGGACGGCACGACGCAGCAGTACGTGGCCGATCCCATCGTACGACGCAGTGGGCTGCGCGACGTGGAACGGCTCTACCGTGGCCTGACGGCGGCGATTGCCACAGAAATCAACGCCGCCCTCACACCCCAGGCAAAAGCTCATCTGGCCAGCGCTCGGCCCGTCAATCCTCAGGCCTACGAGGCTTATCTGAAAGGCCAGTCCCAATGGCAGCGGATGAACAACCTGGACCGAGCGCTCGAGTACTTCCAGCAGGCGGTTTCGCTGGATTCCACGTACGCCCCTGCGCAAGCGGGCATTGCTCTCGTATGGTGGGCCCGGGGAGGAATGGCGAGGGAGCAAGCGAGGGCCGCTACGTACCGTGCATTGGCCCTCGATAGCACGCTCGCGGAGGTCCAATACGCGGTGGCGCTGGTCCGGACTTGGACAGACTGGGATTGGGAGGGTGGGGAGGCAGCGTTTCGGAAAGCCATCGAGATCAACCCCAACTACGCCGAAGCACGAGCATTTTACGCGGCCTTCCTCTACATCATGGAGCGACCGGAGGAAGGGCGAGTACAGATGGAGAGAGCCCTGGAGTTGGATCCGTTCAACATGGTGTCTAGAGCAATGAACGGAAGAATACTGTGTTATAATCACGGCCAATATGCCGAGGCTATCGAGCAGCTCGAGGCTGTACTGCGGATAGAGCCAAACCACCTCGTGGCCACACGCAACCTCATCGAAGGGTACCACCTCAACGGCAACTACGACGAGGCGCTAGCGTTGGTCCGGAGGAAGGTCTCCGGTGACCGCGAACTCGAGGCGGCACTCGACCAGGGGTACGCGGAGGGCGGTTATCGGGTTGCACTGCTGAGATACGGCGAGGCACTGGCCGCACGCTGGGAGCAAGGAGAACCACTGGATCACCTTGACGTTGTCCGAGCATATGCTATGGCGGGAGAGGAGGAACAGGCTCTGGATTGGCTCGAGCTCGCGTACCCGGTTAAGAATATCAACCTGCCCGCCCACGTGCCCGCTTCAGGAGCCGGTCTACTCCCGTATGACGACCCGCGGTACCAAGCTCTGCGGCGGCGGATGGGGTTGCCGGAACGATGAGGATTGGACTTTTTGCGCCATGATCGCGTTTTTGAAGAAGGTTGCTGGACGGACTGGCGCTGACAATAATAGTTCGTCGCCGTAGACTTGATATCATGGCCGAAATCGAACTCACCGACTGCTTGGGCGGCATCGCATGGGCATAGATGAAAAGACCATTGAGGATATCGTTCAGCGAATTCTCAGCGTTGCGGAACCGGACAAGATCATCCTGTTCGGCTCGGCCGCGACGGGCAGGATGACACGCGACAGCGATATCGATTTGCTCATCGTCAAACCGGATATCAGCGACCAGCGAAGCGAGTACGCTCGCATCATCAAAGCGCTGTGGGACATTCATGTTCCGTTCGACGTTCTCTTCATCGCCACGCAATGGTTCGAGGAAAGTAAGGATGTCGTTGGTGGCATTGCCTACCCGGCCAACAAGTATGGGAAGGTGATCTATGAGGCCGCCTGAGGAAGTGAGGAAACGCATCGTCAACGACTGGCTCGATCGCGCGAATGCTGACATCGCCCTCGCGGAACATCTGCTTTCAGAAGAAGCCGGTTTTCGAAATGCGATTGCATTTCACTGTCAACAGGCCGCCGAGAAGTACCTCAAGGCACTGCTCACCTGGTGGGGCACCGAGTTCCCCAAGACGCACGAATTGGCCAGGCTGATCAAGTTGATTGAAACCCACGATCCAGAACTGGCTGCATCGATGTTTGGTGTGACAGTGCTGACGCCGTACGGCGTAGAACTCCGCTATCCCGGGGACCGACCTGATGTTTCCCAGGACGAAGCTCGAGAAGCGGCAAAGCTCGCCCGCCAGATTCGAGACTCGGTCTTGCCACTGCTTCCGGTGTCAGGTGATGAAACAACAGGGCGATTTAGGAGCTGACCCCACCATGCGGAGCTCAGCATAGTCTCGAAATCCACATAGTGGCCAAAGTGTGGCCAAGAAATCCGTAAGGGTGTGTAGTGATCCGTAAGACCACAGATTACAGATACTGACGTTTTTCTACATATTTCCCTGTCAGCGTTAGACTTAGACGCTGCGGAAGGTCTTGCCCGGGTGGTGGAACTGGTATACACAAGGGACTTAAAATCCCTCGGGGGCAACCCCATGCGGGTTCAAATCCCGCCCCGGGCATCGCCACCAAGCTACAGCACAAACAGCCGCCTGAAGTTGAGAGGCGGGGCTACCGTCCCTTTATACGAAAAGGCTTGATGAGTTCCCCGTGTGACGGGGCCACAAACTGGCACCAGCCGCCGGGGGCGATCGCCGGGTCGCTTCCCCCACCGGGAGCATGACAAATCGCCGGCCGACCAAAACCCATACTGGTAAGAACGGGACTGCACCCACTTAACGCGAAACAACACAGGACTACCAGAAGTACGCGACGCATGAGCCGCTCACATTGATGGGATATTACACGATACCCCACCAGCGGGGAGTTGTGCCCCTCATGGAATCCGGCTGGTGCGCGGCGCAATGACTAGCGTTTGTTGCGTGTGCTAAATCCCCACCGAAACGCTCGTAGCCAAACGAACGATGTTCTACTCGCTCAGTCATAAGTGGTTGTAATATATGTAGTTACAGCGTTGACGCGCGGTTTGGCTCGGCCCAAACGGAAATCTGCCAAACGGCACCGATTCGAAGCTTCAAGTCGTCGATTCTTAACTGCGAATCGTCGATTCTTAACCAAAAATCGTCCATTCCTAACCAAAAAACGTCGATTCCTAACTAAAAATCGTCGATTCTTAACTGAAGTTCGTCGATTCTTAACTGCGAATCCCCAATTCGAAACTGCAAATCCACGGTTCTATGCTTCGAATTTCGGAATTCGAAGTTCAAATCCACGATTCCAAGCTTCAAATTGCCCGCTCGAAGCCTCGGAAGCCAGGGGTCGATGCGTTGCTTCTACCAGCCGTGCCCGCCAAGCAATCAACAAAACAAAAGCCCAGCCGGTGTCCCCCAATGACTTCCCGACTGGGCCTGAATGCACCCGACAGGGGTGCATTCGTTTACTAACATCGGTCTCGCGTCAGAATAACTTGAGCGACTAGAGGTGGCTAGACCTCGGTGTCGGCTGGGGAGATGCCGGTGGTGGGGAGGTTGCTCTTTCTCAACCCGTCCTTGTTACCGCCGGAACCACTAGGCGAGTCTGAGTTTTCTGGAAAGTCTTTGCTCTTCGGTGGTGTTGAACTGGGCGGCAAACTGGAAGATCGAGACGGCCGACGCGAACGGTCTTCGCGATCTTCCCGCCGCGCCCGGCGCCAGGCCTCTTTCTCGAGACGCCGCATGCGCGATCTCGTAAACACGGCCTGGTGCACCAGCCACGCGACATAAGCGACGGTCCCGACGAGCAATACCGCGATTCCAATCCCGAGCAGCACTATAGCTCTCCGGGCAAAGGACAACCAAAGGGCATGTTAACATTACAGCGGTGAAACCCCCGCAAGAAGCCCACCGTAGTTGAGTATGGAGTCATAGTATTAAATCGTACTATCCAATCTGGAGCTTACTTTGGCGCTCAAGAAACACTGGTATCACATACTCCTAGCTCTAGCAGAAGGTCCAACGCACGGTGCCGAGATACGGCGTCGAGTAACGCGGCACACGAGAGGATCGTTGGAGCTATACCCCGCAATGCTCTACGGCTCGGTCGAAGATCTCTTGGAAAACGGAATGGTGAGCGAGGTAGCCGCGCCACGAGGATCAACTTCAGCGACGAACGACCGGTATAGATACTTGGCCCTAACCTCGCTCGGTCGTGAAGCTCTTGCAGCCGAAACGGATGAGTACCAGGAAGTCGTTCGCATCGCGCG
>CAYTDU010000376.1:0-5680 GCA_964436395.1 uncultured Gemmatimonadaceae bacterium
GTTGTACGCGAGCGCCGGATACGTGGTCGTTTACTCGAACCCGCGGGGCAGCACGAGCTACGGTGAGGAGTTCGGAAACTTGCTGTACCACGACTATCCAGGCAACGACTACGACGACCTGATGTCGGCGGTGGACGCGGTGATCGATCGCGGTTACATCGACGAAGACAGGCTGTACGTGACCGGCGGGAGCGCAGGCGGCATAATGACCGCCTGGATAGTGGGAAAGACACATCGCTTTCGTGCTGCCGTCGTAACGAAACCGGTCGTGAACTGGATCAGTAAGACACTCGTCGCGGACAACTACAACGGGTACATGCACTACCGCTATCCTGGAACTCCGTGGGAGAACCCGATGGGATATTGGCAGTTCTCGCCGCTGTCACTCGTGAGCAATGTCGAAACCCCAACCATGGTGATGGTGGGTACTGCCGACCTGCGTACGCCGCTGTCGGAGGCGAAACAACTCTACCACGCGTTGAAGCTGCGACGTGTCGAGACGGCCCTGGTTCAAATCCCGGGGGCGTACCACGGTATCTCCAATCGGCCCAGCCAGTTGATCACCAAGGTGTTGCATACAATTGCGTGGTTCGAGAGATACGGCGGATAGATGGGATTCAGCATCGGTATCTAGTCGCCGCGCGTTTCTCGGCGGTCTGTTGACGTCAGTCTGAACTTGGCAAATAGACTTGCAGCTTGCTCGACGCCGCCGAGACCTCGCGAATGGTTTTGTCGCCCGGAAGGTCTCCCATGGTCCGTGCTTGAATCAACAGATTACCCATCGCGGTGGCCTCCACCGGACCTGCTACCACCTCGCGATGGCAGGTGTTGGCCGTGAGTTCGCAGAGCAAAGCGTTCTGCGATCCGCCCCCGAACAGGTGGATACGATCGCATGCGGTTCCAGTTATGCGTTCGAGGTCGGCCAGAGTACGCCGGTAGGTCTCAGCAGTACTCGACAAAATTGCGAGTACTACCTCACCTCTGGTCTCCAGCTTGGGCAAGCCGCGATCGTGGCAGTAGGCGTGAAGCCGTTCTTCCATGGGACCACGGGGGAGGAAGACGGGGTCGTCGAGATTGATATACGTTGCGCCGTTAGCCATTGAGCCCGAGTCCATTTCCGCCCTGGCGGCTAGCTCGAGGTCCGGCCACTCGACAGGACTCAACTCGCTCCACTCCCTCATGCACTCCTGCAACACCCAGAGACCTGTGAGGTTCTTGAGGAATCGGATCGTACCATCTAAACCGGCCTCGTTGGTGAATCCCGCCTCGCGCGCTTCTTCCGACACTAGCGGTTTTTGTCTTTCGACACCCATCAACGACCATGTGCCACAGCTGATGTAAGCCCATTTTTTTTCGGGGCCGGCCGCGGGAGCAGCCGCAATGGCACTACCCGTATCGTGCGAACAGGTGGCCACGACCTCTACCTGCGGGTTCAACAACGCCGCTCCGAGTGGTGTACCTGAGGCGACGATCTCCGGCCACAGTGACTCGCTCAGTCCGAACTTATCCAGAAGAACACGCGACCACTGTCTCGTATTCACATCCATCAACTGCGTCGTGCTGGCCAAGGAGATTTCGACTGCTTTTCGACCGGAGAACCGGTAGTTGAAGAAATCAGCCATGGGCAGCAACAGCCTGGCGTCGCCTAGCTGCGTGTCGCGCGCGTCTGCCAACACCTGGAAGAGGGTGTTGAAGGGGAGAAACTGTATGCCGGTCGCGGCGTAGATCTCCTCCTCTGGGACGATTTCGAACGCCCGCTCCATCACGCCATCTGTGCGCGGATCGCGATAGCAGTGGGGATCTTGCACGGGCTCCCCCGATGCGTCGAGCAATACGTAATCGACGCCCCACGAATCCACCGAAAGACTCCGGAGTCCTGAACCGATCGCCAGCGCCTTTTCGAGCCCCGCTCGGAGTTCTGCCCACATCGCGTCGATGTCCCAGTATAGATGCCCGCCTTCTTCCAACACCGGGGTGGTGAACCGGTGTAGCTCCTTCATTTCCAGAGCGGTCCCGCGCAATGTGCCTATGAATGCACGACTGGTGGATGCTCCCAGGTCGAACGCAAGGTAGGATCTTGGCTCGTCTGGACTCATAAGCTCGCGGGCGGGACATACCTGCCCACCGTTCGGTTCTTGGCGACTTCACCGCGGTATCCGGAGTCGCGAAACATCTGTACAGGATCTAGCGCACCGCCGGCTCTGAGTCGCGCTTCCGCCGTGAGCGGCCGCACGTCCGTCTCGTAAGCCTCGGTGAGCGTCCGCTCCGCCATCATCACATCATTCGCCTCCTGGAATTCGGATAGCCGCACGCGATCTACGAGAAGTGCGCGGGCATATGCGTTCTGCAATGCCATGACACTTTGCAGAAGGGCCTCGATCGGATCTTTGACGTTGTGGCTCTGATCGATCATGTATGCCGGCGTGAATGCGTCGCCGTACTCTTGGGCTGCGTCCACGAGTTCGTTGAAGATTAGGAACAGTTGGTACGGTCGGATCGACCCGGTTGTCAGATCGTCGTCGCCGTACTTGGCGTCGTTGAAGTGGAATCCACCGAGTTTGCCAGCCGTGATGAGCCGAGCAACCACCATTTCGATATTGGTGTTCGGGAGGTGGTGACCCAGATCGACCAAACACGCTGCTTTTTCGCCGAGAGCCTGGGCGAGCATCAGTGATGAACCCCAGTCCTGTACCACGGTGGAGTAGAAGGCCGGCTCGTACGGTTTGTGCTCGGTGAACAGCCGCCAGCCGTCTGGAAGGTGCACGTAGATCTCCTCGAGGCTTGCCAGAACACGGTCGAAGCTGCGGCGAAAGTGTGTCTGTCCGGGGTAGTTCGAACCGTCGGCGAGCCAGATCGTGATTGCCTCTGATCCCAACTTCCTGCCGATATCGACAACGTGAAGGTTGTGCGCGATCGCTTGTTCACGGACTGCCGGATCCGTGTGACTCAGTGACCCAAACTTGTAGCTGAGGGCCTGCCCGGGTTGGTCCTGGAAGGTGTTGGAGTTAACAGCGTCGAAGCCGAGTCCGAGTTCACCCGCTTGGTCGACCAGTGCCTGAGCGTCGTCCGGTTCGTCCCAAGGGATATGGAGCGAGACGCGCGAAGCCGCTCCCGTCATACGGTGAATGACAGAGATGTCCTCGAGCTTCTCGTAGATATCGCGTGGCTCCCCGGAACCTGGAAATCGTCCGAAGCGCGTTCCGCCGGTACCGAGCGCCCAGGATGGAATCGCGACCTCGAATGCTTGGATCTGTTCCACGATGTGTTCGAAGTCGAGTTTCCTGTCGGCAAACCGCAACGCGAGAAACTCCACGGCTTGGTGGTGTGCGGCAAGTATTGCCTCGTTGCTCTCTTGTATTCGGTCGATATCGATCATTGTTCTGTAGTGCGATGAGTGGCGTTTTCCTTGACCATCCAGAACGGCGCCGTGGCAAACCAGAGCACCGCGCCGACGGCCATCAGTGCAACGTGCGTGTCCCACGTAAGTGCCCCTGAGTAGACGAGAAACGCGGGTACGACCGTCATCCCGAGCCCGACTAGCGAGCTGGCTTTGAGCAAGTGTCTCATGCGTTTCCTCCAGCGTAAGATTCCTGCGGACTTCTTCGAGCAGCCCCCTGCTGAACGAAACTAAATGCGATGTGGATCGCGGTCGCCAAGAACCAACCGGGCAGCCCGAGGAAGAAAATCTCCAGGCCCCAGGCAGCGTTAATTCCCCAGCAGGCCGCGAGGGAGAGAATCCAGGATGAAGCCGCCGGCCAACTCAAGGCGATTTCCTTCCAATCCGCGTAATCCTGGCGCAACCCGAGGCGCGGTAGGAGCCAAAAGTCGGCAAAAATCACTGCTCCCATCGGCATCAGAATCAGACCATATAGGGCCACGAAGTCGAGCAGACGCATCATGAGAGCAGGGAACAGCGCAGCTACCGACGTGATGGCGCCGACGGCTAGCGTCACCTTCCAGCGCTTCCAGTTAGGGGTGATGGTCTGCATTGCGAGGCCCGCGCGGTAGATTGTCGGGTTCGCGGTGGTCCAGCCGGCGATAACAACTGCTGCGAGGCCGGCTATGCCAGCTCCCAGGTACGCGATCGGACCCGGGGCGATCTCGCCGGAGTTCTGAATTGCCAAAGCGACCAGGATGCCGGATGCGATCCAAGCCACGTAGTGCCCGAGATACATGCCGAATGCGCTGAAGAAGCCGTACTGCCACTTCTTCGCGTATCGAAGGATCGTCATGTCCGCCATCCCGATATGCATCGCCATGTTGGTGAACCAGGCGAAGAACAGTATGTGCCAGAAGGTGAAGTGGACACGGCCCTCGACTGGAACGCCCGTCCAGATCTTCTCGTTCGCTACCGTCCAGAAATCTGCGAGCGAATTCACACCCAAATCTGGAAGGGCCGCGATGCCGCACGCAACGAACACGAGAAACATCCACGGCGCCGCCACCTTCGAGAAGCGAGCGATCTGTTTGAAACCCAGGATCGCGAGCAGTGTGACAACCGCTCCGACCAACAGCACTGTGACGACCCAGCCTATCGTGTTCGGGTAAAGATCGTTCAGCCCCGGCATCGCAATATTGAAGGGAATGCCCACCGCCGTCGCGGCTACGGAAATCATCGCTCCGGCTAGAAAACAGAACATCAAGGCATTGACGATGTTGTAGAGGAATAGCAACCTGGGCCCTGTGATCTTACGAAGTTTCCAGTAGAGATTGAGCCGAGTTCGCACCGCAATGGGTGCGCAGATGAAAGCCCACGACAACACCGCAAGGAAGTTTCCGACTAGCAGTCCCAGAATCAGGTCGCCCGCAGAAACCCCGTGAGCGACGAAGAGCGGGCCGATCACGAACTCCGTTCCGGCCACATGCTCGCCGGAGTAGAAGCCTATGAAGTTGCCGGGGCCCTGCAGGTGCTCTTCACTGACCGGATCGCGATCGAATTCGTTGATCGCATCGAGGCGCTCGGTAATGGTTGTGCCGTGTTCGCTCGTCATCAACCGGTTCCGTCGTGATGGTGTTCAGGTTGTCGGTCATGACAGCTTTCTTCCTCGGCAAAGTCTGCGGCGATCACACGTCTCTCGCCGAGTGCGGCTCTCAAGTCAATCTGGCTATCTCCCCGTCCTTAGCAACGGCCGCGTTCCATCCCAAACGGTCACGAATGTTGTCCACCATAGCTTGCGTCGCCGATGGCTCTCCGTGAACGGCAAACGTTTTCTTGGGAGGCCGCTCGAAGCCGGACATCCATCGCAATGCCTCTTCCTTGTCCGCATGCGCCGACAGCCCGTGCACGGTCTCGACGCGTGCTCGCACCTCCACCTTCTGCCCATGAATCTTGACGTCGGTTGCGCCTTCCTGAAGTGACCGCCCCCTTGTTCCGGCGGCTTGATATCCGGTCAGCATCACGGTATTTCGGTGATCGGGGAGGCGCCGCTTGAGGTGGTGCAATATGCGTCCTCCTCCTGCCATTCCGCTCGCAGAAATGATGACGACCGGACCTTCCAGTGCATTTACTTTCTTGGAGGCTTGAACTGTACGGGCGGCGGAGAACATCCTCGGTTTGAGCGGCGTGGCGCCCTCGTCCATCAGCGCGGCCATCTTGAGGTCGTGTTCCTCCATGTGCCTACGGTAGAGGTCGGTCACGTTAATCGCCATCGGGCTGTCGATGTACGTCGGGAGTTCCGGA
>CAYTDU010000377.1:0-5675 GCA_964436395.1 uncultured Gemmatimonadaceae bacterium
CCAGTCCGCCGCGAGGTCGCCAGGCTGGCGTTGGAGGAGCTGATCGAGGATGGACGTATCCACCCCGGGCGTATCGAGGAAGTAGTCGAGAAGACTACCAAGCAGGTAGAGGTTGAGATCGCTGAAGCCGGCCAACAGACAATCTACGACTTGGGCATACGCCGCATGCATGGCGATCTCGTGAAGCTGGTAGGCCGGCTCAAGTTCCGCACATCGTACGGTCAGAACATACTGAGCCACTCCAAGGAGGTAGCTCATCTGGCAGGAATGATGGCAGCCGAGTTGAAGCTGAATGTACAGCATGCGAAGCGCGGTGCACTTCTTCACGACATAGGCAAAGCTCTCACGCACGACCACGAAGGCACGCACGTCCAACTCGGTGTGGAGGTTGCCAAGAAGTACGGTGAAGATCCTGTCGTCGTTAATGCCATTGCGGCTCACCACGACGATGTGGAGCACGAGACACCCATCTCTGCGATAGTGCAGGCCGCCGATGCGGTGAGTGGTTCTCGCCCAGGTGCACGTAGAGAGGCCTTGGAAACTTACGTGAAGCGTTTGTCGGCGTTGGAGGATATCGCTACCGGGTTCAACGGCGTTGAGAAAGCATTTGCAATTCAAGCGGGACGTGAAATCCGCATCGTGGTTGCGCCCAACTCGATCAATGACAAGCGTGCGGAAGAACTCTCTGACGAGATCGCCCGGCGCGTCGAGAACGAGCTCCAATATCCTGGTCAGATAAAGGTCGTAGTAATCAGAGAAACGAGGGCAGTGAACTTTGCGCGCTGAGACAATCGACGGCAAGGCTATTGCCGAGCAGATGCGGGCTGATCTTTCAGTAGAGGTAGAAGAGCTGAAGGCCAAGGGGGTTACTCCGGGCCTCGCGGTCGTGCTGGTGGGGGAAGATCCTGCAAGTCAGGTGTATGTGCGGATGAAGGGCAAGGCATGCGAGAAGATGGGCATGTTCAGCGAGACGATCGTACTTCCCGACGAGACGTCGGAAGAGGAACTCCTCGGTGTCATAGACAGGCTCAACACCGATCCGAAGATCCACGGTTTCTTGGTTCAGCTGCCGCTCCCCAAGCAGATAGACGAGCAGAAGGTCTTGCTGGCGATTGATCCCGGAAAGGACGTTGATGGCTTCCACCCGGTCAATGTGGGCAAAGTCTCCATTGGTGATCCTACCGGATTTCGGCCTGCCACTCCCTACGGCGTTCAACAGATGCTGATTCGCCATGGAGCCGAGATCGAGGGGGCCCACGTGGTGATCCTGGGTCGTTCCAATTTGGTCGGCAGGCCGATGGCTTCAATACTGACTCAGAAGGCCAACGGCGCCAACGCGACCGTGACCGTGTGCCATTCTCGCACCAAGAACATCGCCGAGTATGCACGTCAGGGAGACATTTTGATCGCGGCGATGGGTATGCCTGAGTTCGTGGGCGCCGACATGATCAAACCTGGAGCAGTCGTGATCGATGTCGGCACCACCCGCGTGGACGATCCTTCCACTGAGAAGGGCTACAGGATTGCGGGTGACGTAGACTTCAACGCCGCACTGGAAGTGGCGTCGGCAGTCACGCCGGTTCCGGGTGGGGTCGGCCCTATGACGATCACCATGCTGTTGTACAACACGGTACAGGCCGCAAGACAGTGGATGGAGGTCTAGACCTCTTTTCTGAAGTCGAAGAGAATCCAAGCGACGGTGCCTGGAGCGTCTCCGCTGTAACGAGGCAGGCACGTCGTCTCATCGAGTCGGGCTTCACCCAGGTATGGGTACGTGGGGAAGTGTCGGGGTTCAAAGCCTATCGAAGTGGCCATTGGTATTTCAGCCTGCGGGACGCCGACGCACAGGTGCGGTGTGTGATGTGGCGTAATGCAAACCGTAGCCTGCCGGCGCCGCCCGAAGAGGGCTCTCAGGTGTTCGTCGAGGCAAAGCCGACCGTTTGGGAGGAACGAGGCGAGTTCAGGCTCACCGTAAAACGGTTGGTACCAACCGACGAGGGTGGACTCTGGAAGCTGCGGCTGGAACGGGCCCGACTTGCATTGGAGCGCGACGGTCTGCTGGATCCGGCTCGCAAGCGGCCACTGCCCAAGTTCCCCAAAAAGATTGCCGTCGTCACGAGCCCTGATGGGGCGGCCTTGCGGGACATCGTGTCGGTGGCCCGACGGCGTTGGCCGATGGTGCAACTGCTGGTGGTGCCGAGTTTGGTGCAGGGCGATGGTGCCGAAGAAGGGCTTTGTACAGGCTTGGCCATGGCCGAGAGAATTCCCGACCTGGATTTGCTGATCATCGGGCGTGGTGGTGGATCGGCGGAAGACCTCTGGGCCTTCAACAGTGAAAAGGTTGCGAGAGCGCTGGCGGCCATGCCCATGCCCACGATCTCCGCGGTCGGACACGAAACCGACGTTTCGCTCACCGACTTGGTTGCGGACGTTCGTGCGCCCACTCCTTCAGTCGCGGCGGAGACCGCGTTGCCCGACCGGACGGATGTGGAAAGCCTGGCCACGTCACTCGCCCAGCGGTTGGCAAGTGGACTTACTTCTCACACCACACTTGGGAGAGAGAGATTAGCGCGCACGACTGATCGTCTCACGGGAGCCATGACGAATCTGGTCGAGGATAGAAAGACATTACTCCACAGACTGAGTGCGCAGCTCGATGCCTTGAGCCCTTTGAGGGTGCTCGAGAGAGGCTATGCGGTTGCGCGTGACGAATCGGGACGGGTTCTGAAAGAAACCGGTGACTTCGAACCCAAAATGAGTTTCTACCTCACCGTATCCGACGGCGAGATCGCCGCGCAGGCCTTGGAAAAAAGGCCTGGGAGAGGCGGTAATTGACCTATGAGCGAAGAGAAATTGTCGTTTCGCGCGGAAGTCGAACGGCTCGAGGCGATCGTGAGGTCGTTGGAGGGTGATAACCTCGACCTGGACAAGGCACTCGATTTGTTTCAGGAGGGAGTCGAGCGGTTGAAGAATGCGCGTGAGTTGCTGGCGGAATCGGAACTCACCGTTCAGCGAGTCTTGGAGGAGAATGACGGTACACTTGGCACAGAAGATCTCGATATCTGATCCCGGGGAATTCTTGGCAAGGACCCGCGACTCGGTCAACGCCGTGCTCGCGGAATGGTCGGAGCGTGCACGGCGCGAACCCGGCGGCGGCGTTGGAGAAGCTGTGGCGTACTCGCTGGCGACGCCGGGGAAGAGACTGCGGCCGGCTTTGCTGTTGGCGGCATACGATGCCCTAGGTGGATCGGGTGATGCAGTCGAGTTGGCGGCCGCGGTAGAGGTGTTGCACACGTACTCTCTGGTACACGACGACCTGCCATGTATGGACGATGACGATCTCCGCCGCGGGAGGCCGTCCACGCATTGCCGGTTCGACGTCCCGACGGCGACGGAAGCCGGGTTCGTCATGGTGCCAATGGCTGCGCGCGTACTTGCGTCGGGAGGGCAGCGGTTGGGCCTCGACTCGAAGACGCTCGGTAGGATCGGTTGCGAGCTGTTTGGAGCGGTGGGCGCGAGCGGAATGGTGGGAGGTCAGGTTCTGGATCTCGAAGCAGAAAACCGCGACGTGACACTCGAAGAATTGATGCGGATCCACCGATCCAAGACTGGGGCGTTGATTACAGCATGTGGCGTGATGGGAGCCCTCGCCGCGGGCGCCGGTGAAGTTCAGGTGGAGGCAGTGAGACTTTACGGTCAGGAAATAGGCCTGGCGTTTCAGATAGTAGACGATATCCTTGACTCGACCGCAACATCGAGCGAACTGGGTAAGACGGCTGGAAAAGACGCAGAGCAGAACAAGGCGACTTATCCAGCCCTGCTCGGGTTGGATGCTGCAAAGAACGAAGCGGCGGCGCGAGTGCAACGCGCCGTGGACCATCTTACCCAAAGTGGGATAGATTCAATGCTGTTGGGTGGCTTGGCGAATTTCGTGGCCAATCGCCGCTCCTGAACACTATTGAGAGAAGTGTCGTACAGATGAGTTTGCTAGAATTGATATCGGGACCGGAAGACATCAGGCAACTACCTGCCGAACAACTGCAGGATTTGGCGGACGAGGTTCGCCAACGCGTCATAGACGTGGTTTCCAAGACCGGCGGTCACATAGGCTCCGGTTTGGGAGTCGTGGAACTCACGATCGCGCTGTTGCGCAGCTTTGATTCTCCCCGCGACAAGATCGTTTGGGACGTGGGTCACCAGGGGTACCCCTGGAAGGTCCTTACGGGGCGCAACGACCGACTGACGACGCTGCGTCAAGAGGGCGGCCTTTCGGGATTCCTGAGGCCGGATGAGAGCGAACATGACATCTTTGCCGCAGGGCATGCGGGAACTGCGATGTCTGCTGCGCTGGGTATTGCCGCCGCTCGAGATCTGAATGAAGAGTCGTATGATGTGGTGGCCGTGGTCGGTGATGGTGCAATGACCTGCGGTCTTCCTTATGAAGGATTGAACAACGCCGGTCATTCGGAACGCGATGTGATCATGGTGCTGAACGACAACGGGATGTCGATCGCGCCGAATGTTGGGGCAATGAGCAAGTACCTCGGGTCCATCATAGCCAGCCCGATCACGAACCGAATCCGCACGCGGGTGAAGGGTGTTGTGGAGCGAACTTCGAAAGTGGTGGGTGGAAAGCGGATGGTAGACTTGGCGAAAAACATCGAGGAGAGCATCAAGAACCTCTGGTCTCCTGGAATGTTGTTCGAAGAGTTCGGCTTCCGGTATTTCGGCCCGATCGATGGTCATGACATCGACGCGATGAACAAGACCTTTGAATTGGTCAAGGGACTGAATGGTCCCCGCATCGTGCACGTGTTGACCGAGAAGGGGAAGGGGTTCCCCTTGGAGGAGCCCGATCACGAGAGGTTCCACGCGCGCAATCCGTACGATCCGGCAACCGGTGTGGTGCGACCGAGTAAAGCGGGCAAGACACCTACCTGGACCAAGGTTTTTGGCACCACGCTCATGGATCTCGGGCGGGAGTATCCAAATCTCGTGGCTATCACGGCAGCCATGCCCACGGGGACCGGAACGAACTTCTTCCAAAGGAAGTATCCCGATCGGTTCTTTGACGTGGGTATTGCCGAAGCTCATGCCACGACGTTTGCCGCCGGACTGGCTACGCAGGGAATTCGCCCCGTGGTCGCGATTTATTCGTCCTTCCTGCAGCGCGCCTACGACTCCGTCTTTCACGATGTCGCATTACAAAACCTCCCTGTGGTATTCTGCATGGACAGGGCAGGAATGGTTGGTGCGGATGGCCAGACGCACATGGGGCTGTATGACATCGCCTACATGCTGACTGTGCCGGGAATGACCGTTACGCAGCCGAAGGATGGTGCCGAACTGATCGGGTTGATGCGATGTGCCCTCGAGCACGAGAGTGGCCCGTTCAGCATCCGGTACCCACGCGACAACGTACCCACGAGTGTGCCCGAGGCGAATGAAGTCAAACCGGTCGAGTACGGTACCTGGGAGGTGTTACGGGAGGGCAGTGATTGCGCCATCTTGGCTGTTGGCGCGATGTGCCAGCCGGCGCTCGAAGCAGTGGAGCTTCTTCGGGAGGATGGCCTGGATCCTACCGTTGTGAACTGCCGATTCATCAAGCCACTCGATCAAGAGCTGCTCGAGCAGCTCGCGAAAACACATCGCCTTTTCATCACGGTGGAGGAAGG
>CAYTDU010000378.1:0-5656 GCA_964436395.1 uncultured Gemmatimonadaceae bacterium
CATCATCCAGCGAAACCCGGTGCCGGGCGTAGTGCGCCGCCGCCGTGCCGCCCACCAGCACGGCATCGGGCACCAACTCCTGCAGCCTGGCGGCGGCCTCAAGAACGGCCTGGATTTGCGGAGTCTGTTTCATGATAGTGATTATACGCACTATTTGGTGGGAAGCAATGGCGAAAATGACTTGAAGCACGGCTTTTCGGTTTTCTGCCGAGATCATGGGGCAGAACTCTCTTCCCGACACAAAAACCGGCGTCGCCATTCATCACACCGTTGGCCGAGTGCCGCCTGGGTCGCATAGCCGTTATCGCTTGACCTGCAAACCGATCCTTCCGCTCAGCGTGCTAACGGAGCAAAGGAACCCGCCTACCACACGTAAGTCATTACGTGACAATAGGTTACTCGGCGCACCACAAACCACGGCTGGCCGGAAACTGCCAAAAGGGCAGTCGTTCGTGATTACGAACAGGTCGTTCGAGATCACGAATGCATCATTCGCAACCTCGAATCCATCATTCGTAATCACGATTACACGATTCGTGATCAGGAATGACCGACTCAAACGCGAGATCGGCCGTTCGAAGCCACGAATCGTTCATTCCAAAGCTCGAACAACCCGTTCCTATGCACGAATGCAGCATTCGTGATTACGAATGCCGCATTCCAAGTCACGAACGACCCATTCGAGATCAGGAATCAGCCGGTCCTGGCGACATCCCGGCCATTCTTGGAGTCGCTCGACCACCCACGCAGCAATTCAATCGTTCGATAACTCGACTCTCACATCCGTGTGCTCTTTGGCCCGTGCCACGAGCAATCCCACGGGCTTTTTCGTAGTCCAACATCGTCAGTAACAAAGGAGAACCAAATTATGCCCAGATTTCCAACCAGAGAATCCGACGGTGAGTGAAGCTGCAATCTTGGTGTTCCGTGCGGCCTATGCTTTCATATTCGCAGGACTACTTCGCTACTGCCGCGTAATTCCGTTCTTCCTGAGCTTTTTCTCGATGGTCTTCAATGCCTTGCGGTCGGACAGTGCCACGGTTGTATCGGAGATGAGTGACAGCTTCTTGCCGCCCACGGACTTTACTTTGAGAGCCGTTTCCTTGTCCGGGCATTCCAAGAGCACGGCGGTCGAAATCTGGATCTTACGGCACTGTTTGGCCCAATCCCTGATCTGCCGGTCGACGTTTTTCGGTATCGGCTTGCTCGAGATTGTAGCCAACCGGTCGATGATTTGCGTAACGTCTAACCCGGTCGCCACCGCTTCGTAGACCGAGGTATTGGTGATCTTGAACAGCACTCCCAAACCGCTGCCCACGCGCTCGGCCAGTTGCGCAACGGCAGCCTCCGCGGACGGGCTTGCGGCGAGAAATACGACCTCGAAGTTGGGTTGTACTATGACTTCCTGATGCTCCGTGGCGCCGTACTCAAGACTCTGACTCTCTCCTGCCAGATACCGGCTGACTTCTGTCACCGTGAACGTGAGGTTACCGTCGCCCGACACGCCGACTGTCACGCACCCAAGAGGTACCAGGCGGTCGATGAAGAACCAAGTCAACATTTCGCGCCACTTGTCGACGAGTTCGTAGTCATCAAGACCGAAGTTGTCGTTCCAATCCTCGGGACAGGAAAGGAGGGTGCCGGATTCTTGCATGCGAATGTAGGGGTTAGCCTGCTCGGCCTGATAAAGTGTGAAATCAGCCAACCGAATCGACTGGTGCGTGCTACAGTTCGCATACGCTTCGATGGCAGCTTCGCGAACATCCACGAAGTTGCGCTTGTTCAGGACAGCAGGAATGCGCTCGAAGCAGGGGAATCTCTCCGTTTCGTCCCAGTCGTAGTGGTAGTACCTTGAGAGACTCGTGTGCAGGTCTTTGCGCATTTCGTCCAACACTGCTCTGAGCTTCTCGGCGTCGGACAATCCAAGCCATTGTTGGCCCTTTTCGTTTGCCACCAAAGAGAGATCTTTCCCCGCTACCCCCTGGATGTTGCTGAGCCTCATCCGGTGCAACGCTGCTCTCGCCTGCTGCAGCCGATTCTCAGCCGTGTATGTGACGGCCACGGTCAGCCATTCAGGCAGGGCCAACAGCCGGCTCTCCAAGTCCCTAGCTGTCTTGGCAAACATCGCCCAGTCGTTGGATCTGAGACGGATCGGTTCCGCCGTGCATGCAACGAGGAGTGTGGTCATGTCGTGGATGAGGAAAGCAACACTGACTTGGTCGTCTGGTGTCACCGGTTTCGGAAGTGTCGGTGCTTTGCGGTGCAGGCCACTGTGAACGGCAGGCCAGATACCGATAGATAGAGCCATGTCCGGATAAGAAAAACCCGGGAATGTTAGCCCGAAGCCGACCAATGCGCGAACCGCGCTGCCGAAGCAAAGTGGCAAACGTTGCCCGTGCGAACCAGCCAGGTCGAGGAGTGTCCTCGGATTTGTTGTGCTCTCAATGAGACCTGTCAGTATCTCCTTGGCCTTTTGAAAAACCTCCTCATTGTAGAACAACGGAGTGCGTCTGTCGGATCGGTAGGATGCGTCCCATCGCACGAAATCGTCTTCGGCAAGGAACCTGCGCAGCCAGCTCTGTCTCCCTATCTGTTCCGCGAGCTTGCGTCTGGAATCGCCGTAACCGTAAGGAGACTCGCACAGCGCGTGTTGATCGTCGTAGCTGAAATGCTCGCTAAGGTACTCGACGAGACCGGGTCTCTGTTCGGGATCGGGGGAAAACACGGCCAACCGTGCCATTGCGCGAACCACGCGCCGAAAGGGCATGAGCCGTCTTGGCAATAGCAGATGATTGCCACCCTGCGTGAGTTTGCAGAACCCCTCCTTCACGAGGGGCGCACAATCGATCCCGACCTGCTCGAGGCCGAGACGGCGATTCGCATCGACGTGTTCGATGAAGAGCCTCTTACACTCGAAAGGCAATCGATCCCAATGCGTGGCGATCTGCGTTATTTCGGACCAGTCGCAGTCAAACAACTTCATCGGCGTACTCTATGTGATATTCGTACCCTTGCTCGCAGAGAAAGAGCTGGCGTTTGAGAGCGAACTCCTGCTCTCTCGTGTCGTGGCTAATGACAGTGAAAAAGTGAGCCTGGTTTGCCCCTGCCTTGGGCCTCAGTATTCGGCCGAGCCGCTGGGCTTCCTCCTGGCGCGATCCGAACGTACCGGATACTTGAATGGCTACGCTCGCATCGGGAAGGTCGACAGAGAAGTTGGCGACCTTGGACACGGCCAGCACTCGAAGTGTACCAGATCTGAAATCCGCGAAGAGCCTGTCGCGCTTCTCCTGGGGAGTTGAGCCCGAAAGCGCTGGGATACCGAGAGACTCGGCCACGGCTTTGACCTGGTCCACATACATCCCCATGATGAGAATCTGCTCATCTGAGTGGATGGTTGTGAGCTTGCGCACAACATCCAGCTTGTCCGGGTTCTCAGAGGCGATGCGAAACTTGCTGCGGGGTTCGGCAAGCGCATAACTGAGTCGAGAGGACTCCGGCAAAGGTACGCGGATCTCAGTGCATCTTGCCTTCGCGATCCACCCTGCATGCTCCAGTTCCTTCCACGGAACATCTACTTTCTTCGGGCCGATGAGAGCGAAAACGTCATCCGCCCGTCCGTCTTCCCTCACGAGCGTAGCCGTCAACCCAAGCCGGCGCCTGGCCTGTAGACCTGCCGTTATCTGAAACACCGGTGCAGGCAGGAGGTGGACCTCATCGTAAACGATCAGGCCCCAGTTTCTGTTGTCAAACAGAGTCATGTGATCGAAACCGCTGTCGCGACTTCGGCGGTACGTTAGGATTTGGTATGTGGATATCGTAACCGGCCTGATGTTTTTGACTGCTCCGGTGTACTCGCCAATCTGGTCTTCCCTCAGGGTCGTCTTGTCGATCAGTTCGGAGATCCATTGACGCACGGCAGTGACATTGGTTACCAGGATGAGTGTGGAGGCTTGTAGAGCAGCCATACACGACATCCCGACGATCGTCTTTCCTGCGCCGCACGGAAGGACTATTATACCCGACCCACCGCGTTCGCTGCCGCCGGCATGGAATATGTCGGCCGCTTCCGACTGGTAGGACCGAAGCTGAAAGGACTCGCCGCCGAGCGTAAGCGAACGGAGGCTCAGGTCGAGTCGCTCACCCTCTCTGTAACCAGCGAGGTCTTCTGCCGGGAATCCGATTTTTATGAGTGCCTGTTTGATACGGCCTCTGTCGCCGGGATCGACGACAAAACCGGTGGTTCCCGCGGGGCCGCGTAGGAAAGGAGCGATATGCCGGTTTGCTCCAATTTCCGTGGCCAAGACCGCATCATCGGAAGTGAGTAGGAGTTGACCGTCCTTTCGCTCCAGTTTCAACCGCCCGTAGCGAGAAGCGAAATCCCGAATCTCCGCGATCACGTGTGCCGGCACATGGTATTTGGAATAGTGTTGCAGGGTGCCGACTATTGATTCGGAATCGACGCCGGTGGCACATGCATTCCAGATCGAAAGGGGAGTGATCCGGTACGTGTGTATGTGTTCAGGCGATTTTACCAGCTCGGCAAATCGCGCAAGCTCATCTCTGCAGGGGACGTAGTGCGGGTTGTCCACCTCCAGCAACATGGTGTGGTCACCTTGAACGATCAGAGGGTTTCGGGGATCGTAGTCTGCTTTCATTCGGTCGCGCTTACCTTACCTGCTTTCGAGGTGATTACCCACGTATAGTACACAGTGGGCAATGCGCGGCCACACTTGCGTCTGATACAATCGCTGCCGCCTGCCAACCCCATTCCAACCTTTCTGCCCATCTCAGTATCTGACGTATATGTACAGAGATGATACTGGCGGAGGTTGGAATGGAATCCAAGGATGCACTCGAATTTTTGCCGCTAAGCGCGACCGACTTTCAGCTGCTGTTGTCGCTTTCAAATGGCGGACTCCACGGGTACGCGATCAGCAAGGCGGTGAAGGAAGCGTCCTGTGGCCGAGTGCGGATAGGTCTGGGATCGCTGTACCGAATCATAGCTCGACTCTCGAACACCGGACTCGTGGAAGAGTTCGAGCCGGAAGAGGAGCCCACCGCTGAGGGAGCACCGCGCCGCAGGTATAGGCTGACACCATTGGGACGAGCGGTCTTGCGCGCCGAGGTGGGCCGCCTGAGTGACGCCGTGGAGGTTGCGCGCTCGAGCCAACTCTTTGTCGACCGGGAGGCCTGACGTGAGAACCCCGCTCGCAGTCGTGGATCTCCTGATCGCGCTCCTTCCCAAAGCCTTTCGAAGGTCTTTCGGACGCGAGATTCGCGCCGACTTCATCGATCATTGGAGTGATCGCAAGCAGTTGCGCACGGGCGTTCGGAGAACGCTCCGCCTGGCTTGCCTGTTTCTGGGTGCCGCCTGCAATCTCCTAATGATCAACATCACGGAGCGGTTCAAGAGTTCCATGTCGCCTCACCATGAAAGAAAGCTGAGAAGTATGTTTCGCCTGAGTTTCAAATCGTCATTGTTCTCGCTGCGGCGGCAGCCCGATTCGCTGGTTCAGGACGTTCGCTATGCCATCCGCGGGATCGTGAGACAGCCGGGTTTCACGGTTGGGGTGATCCTGTTGCTCGCGATCGGGATCGGCGCCAACGTCGCCATGTTCAGCGCTGTCGATCAGTCACTGCTGCGCCCGCTGCCTTA
>CAYTDU010000379.1:0-5623 GCA_964436395.1 uncultured Gemmatimonadaceae bacterium
CCCGCCTCTGCGAGATGCCGCAGCGTCGGTTTGATCACTGCTCTATCTACACGCTCCAGCAACTCTCGCCCCACGATCGATACAGGGGAATATGCTCCCATGCCCCCGGTGTTTGGCCCCGTATCACCTTCTCCGATACGCTTGTGATCTTGGGACGCCGGTAGCAGCAAGGATTTTTCGCCATCTGTCAAGGCGAGCACCGACAGCTCCTCGCCTTTGAGGTTCTCTTCGATGACTACTTCATCCCCGGCGTCTCCAAACTTCCCGGCAAACAACTCACGCATCGCGGTATCTGCGTCGGCAAGGGACTCACAGATGAGTACGCCCTTGCCGGCTGCAAGCCCGGAGGCTTTTACGACCGGCGGCTCGTCCAACGATGCCACGTAATTGAGAGCTTGGCTTTCATCTCCGAAGGAGGCGCCGGCTGCAGTTGGCACTCCCGCTTTCTCCATAACGCCTTTTGCGAATGCCTTGGAGGCCTCGATCCTTGCGGCGGATGCTGTCGGCCCGAACACTCGGCGTCCAGAGGCTGCAATTCGGTCTGCCAAACCAGCCGCCAGCGGTGCCTCGGGCCCAACTATGGTCAAATCTATGTTTTGCTCGTTTACAGCTTGGACAATGCCGTCCAAGTCGCTGTCTTTGATCGGCAGATTGGTGCCCAGCGATGCAGTACCAGGGTTGCCCGGTGCACAAAAAACCTCGGCTGACTTGGAAACAACCCAACAGAGCGCGTGCTCACGGCCGCCGCCGCCGACCACTAAGATCTTCAATTCTTCGGTTCCTGTTCTTTGAATGCGTCACTGAATGCCTGTGCGGCCTTCTTTGCTGCGTCAGCCATGTCCTTGACCGTTTCTTTCGCACTCCTCGCGTAGTGCACGGCGGCCTCGCTGACATCTTCGGTCAGAGAACGATCTTCCTCTTCGTCACCTCGGTGAGTGTAATGCCCCTCGAGAATCTTGTCGTACGCGCCGCTCGAAATCCACTTCTGAAGTTCCGCCGCGCGAAGAGTGTGGAACGGGTGGGTGAGGTTTAGCTGGTTCAGGATCTTGTAGACTTTGTCCATAGGCCCGCCCATTGTGTCGTACTCGCGGGCTTGCTCCATGAACACAGCCAAACTGGTTTCCTCAGCCTTGCCCCCGCCTGCCAACTTGAGGAATACTCCCATCGATGCGACGGGATCTTGAGTGGCCAGGAGACCGGCACGGTCAGACGAAAGTTCAGCTTTGCGAGACCACTCCAAGAGAGCAAGCTGAATCGGCAGTAATGCTAGTCCTGCTAGGAAAGGCAGGTTGTTGAAACCAAACATCAACAGAATGAAGAGCACTGTCCTGTAGAGGGAGTGCCCGCTCATCACGTGCCCCAACTCGTGGCCCAGCAGCACACGCAGTTCGTCGTCGGATAGCAGGTTGATGGCGCCGGAATTGAGCGTGATGAAAGGCTCATCCATGCCGACCGCACCCGCATTTACGAGAGGCGTCTGGGTTACATACAACTCGGGCTGCTTGGGCCAGTCCATGGTTGCAGTCACTTCGGTCATCAGCCCATGCAGTTTGGCGAACTGTTTGGGGCCCACGCGAACGGAATTCGCCTGGAACATCAGTCTGATGCCCCGTTCGCCGAAGAATCCGAAAATCCGTTTTACCACTTCATCGAAACCAGGGATTTTGCGGAGGGTTTGCAGGGCTGCTCGATCTGCGGGATGCTCCCACGCCGTAGCCGATATGTCAGTCAGAACTGCTGGCGAACGCGGAGACGGAAGGCCCGTGTCGTCGCTCATTGCTGCCTCCGGTGGTCAAACTGGGTGTTGTTGTCCAAAAAGAATTCTAAGCAGTTGCTTCTCCGTACGCGCGGGGTGACCGCGAGTTTCAGCTTGCGACTTCAGGTGGCCTTCGCGGCATGAAGCCCTCTGTCGAGATCCTCGATCAGGTCTTCCGTGTCCTCGATACCTACGGAAAGCCGCACCAATCCGTCGGTGATCCCGATTTCGTTGCGCTTTTCCTGAGGGATACCGGCATGCGTCATGGTGGCCGGGTGACCTATCAAGCTCTCAACGCCTCCAAGAGATTCGGCTAGCGAAAACAGGCGTGTGTTCTCGACCAGAGCGCGGGCGCTCTCGTACGACCCGGTATCCAGCGCGATCATGCCGCCGAACCCCGACATCTGGCGACAGGCGAGGTCGTACTGTGGGTGGTCCGGCAAACCCGGGTAGTGTACGCGCTCGACCGCGTCTTGCTCGGAAAGCCATGCTGCGATTATCCGACCTGAAGCGTCGTGCTGGCGCATGCGAACCGGAAGGGTCTTGACGCCTCTCAACGTCAGCCAGCAGTCCATTGGGCCAGGGACCGCCCCGGCTGCGTTCTGATGGGATGCCATCCGCTCGGCGAGATCGCCCCGGGTGGTTACGACGGCTCCTCCGACGACGTCACTGTGGCCGTTGAGGTACTTGGTGGTCGAGTGAACCACTATCTCGACCCCCAGCTCCACCGGCCGTTGCAAATACGGTGTGGCAAAAGTGTTGTCAACGGCCATCGTAAGCCCCCGATCTCGTACCAGCTCCGCCACCACGGCGAGGTCTGTGAGATGCATCAGTGGATTACTCGGCGTCTCCACAAACACGAGTTTTGTTTTGAAGTTGATAGCGTCGTCGATTTTGTCGGGGTCTCGCGTGTCGACGAAGCTGAATGTCATTCCACGTCGCTGGAATACCTGCGTCATGATGCGGTGCGTGCCACCGTAGACATTTTCACTGCAGATGACGTGATCGCCGGCTTCGAATAGCGACAGCACGGCTTCGGTTGCGGCCATTCCGGAGGCAAATGCGAGTCCGTTGGTGGCTCCCTCCAGGGTGGCGAGGTTCCTCTCCAACGTCTCGCGCGTAGGGTTTTGGGTACGCGAGTACTCATACCCTTTGTGCTCGCCGAGTTTCGGCTGAGCATAGGTTGTAGAGAGATGAATGGGGGGCATTACGGCCCCTGTGGATTCGTCCGGCCTCTGGCCGGCATGTACAGCCCGCGTGGCGAATCCGTCCTTCACGTCTTCGTCGAAAACTCGTGCCATGATCTTGCCGTTTGAGATGTGGAGTGCGAAGGTTATTCTCACACGCTTGAAGTAGCAACTGGCCGGTTGTACGTTCACGAGTTATGTCTGAATCCAAAATTACTTGTCTGGTAGTCGACGACGAGGCGCCGCTTCGTGACGCACTGTGCCGTGTAATCGAGGAGAGCGGTTACAGATGCTGCACGGCAGGGTCCGGTGCTGAAGCGCTCGATGTGCTCGAAAAAGCCGACATCCCCATAGTGCTATCCGACATCAGGATGCCGCAGATGGATGGTGTCCAACTGCTCGGGAAGATCCGTGAACGCTGGCCCAACGTAGCGGTACTCGTGGTAACTGCGGTCGCCGAAGTTGAGGTGGCTGTCGCGTGCCTGCAGATGGGTGCCTTGGATTACCTGACCAAGCCGTTCCAGTTGAAAGAAGTCAAGGCACGCATCGAGCAAGCGCTAGAAAAACGCCAGCTCATTCTCGACAACATGATGTATCAGGAGCACCTGTCTGACCTGGTTGGTGTGCAAGCTCGACGCATCGAAGAGCTTTTCCTCGAAGCGGTTCAGGTGTTGGTCGAAGCCTTGGAGGCGAAGGACGCGTATACTCGCGGGCACTCCACAAGGGTGAGTGCGTATTCCAGCCGAATAGCGGCGGAGCTCGGTCTCAGTGCGGATGACAGACAGTACATCAGATTGGCAGCGGAACTCCACGATGTCGGGAAGATCGGCGTACGGGAATCTGTGTTGCTCAAGCCGGCTCGACTGAACCCCGACGAATACGACCATCTGATGCAGCATATGGCGATCGGCGCGCGAATCCTGAGTCCGCTGTTGAAGAACGCTCCGCAGGTTATCGATATCGTCAGATCTCACCACGAGCACTTTGACGGTTCAGGATTGCCGGATGCTCTCAGTGGTGACGCAATTCCGCTTCTGGCTCGTGTGGTATCTCTCGCGGATGCTTTCGATGCCATGACGTCGGCTAGGCCGTATCGGGCGGCCATGTCACTGCAATCGGCGTTGGATGAGATTGCTCGCTGCTCGGGCAAACAATTCGATCCCGACGTGGTCGATGCCTTCCACAGAGCCTATCCTGATCCTAACATCCTTCCGATAGAGACGCCCAAGAAGGTGCACCATCGATTGCCGGAGGGTGTTGCAGCCGGATCGGCTTTTGCGTCCAAGTAACAGAAACCGGAGTGTTGGGAAATATGAGTGATACGCTGATCGCCAGTGTCTCTGGAGTGCGTGGCATAGTAGGCATGGATCTCACGCCGGAATTCGTCTCGAGGTATGCAGCTGCTTTCGGAGTTGTGACAAGCCAGACCGGCAAGAAGAACGTCGTTCTAGGTCGCGATGCTCGTACGTCTGGTCCAATGTTCCTGGCGGCCGCGAAAGCGGGTCTCCAGTCCGTCGGCGTCAGCGTCATCGAATGCGGACTCATCCCAACTCCCACGCTACAGCTGGCAGTGGAATTTCACGAGGCTGCTGGTGGCATTGTGATTACTGCAAGCCACAATCCGGTTGAATGGAATGCTCTGAAGTTTGTCGGATCCGACGGGCTCTTCCTGAATCAGCAGACAGCGAACAGGCTCTTCGATATGGCCGAGTCAGACTCGATGGAACGGAGCGCGTGGGATTCGTTGGGGGATTCTTCTGTCGATGACTTTGCTGTAGAGCGCCATTTGGAGGATGTTCTCACCCTGGAACTCGTAGACGTGGAAGCCATCCGCAGTCGGCACTTCACAGTGGCATTGGACTGCGTTCGAGGCGCCGGCGGGACGATCATGCCGGCGCTGCTCGATCGACTCGGGTGCAGAGTCGTAGGTAGAGACTTAGAGACGGACGGCTGTTTCACGCGAGCGCCCGAGCCGGTACCGGCCAACCTCGTACAGCTAGGTGAACTTGTGCGTGGCAGCGGAGCGGATCTTGGCCTTGCTGTCGACCCCGACGTGGATCGGCTAGCACTGGTGGATGCGACGGGAAGGGCGATCGGGGAAGACTACACCCTCGCGTTTGCCGTTCAGGCTGTCCTGCGTCACCGTAGTGGTCCGGTTGTGGCAAATCTATCCACGTCGCTCGTAGTGGATGACGCCGCTCGAGAATTCGAAGTGGCTGTCGAACGGGCTCCCGTGGGCGAAGCGAACGTTGCGCGAGCGATGCAAGCGGCGGAGGCGGTTATCGGTGGGGAGGGGAACGGCGGCGTGATGCTTCCAGACCTACATCTGGGGCGAGACGCGCCGGTAGGCGCAATCCTGATTTTGGATCTGATGGCCAAGACAGGCAAATCAATAGCAGACCTCGTTGCCGAAAAGCCTATGTACTCCATAGTCAAAGCAAAAACCGGCCGCAGCGGTGCACTGGAGCAGGTGTACGGAGCTCTCGAGAACAAGTTCTCTGACGCTACCGCGGATCGCCAAGACGGCCTGCGCCTGGCATGGGAGAACTCATGGTTGCATGTCCGCCCCTCCGGCACGGAACCGATCGTACGGCTGATAGCAGAAGCGCCGACTGAGGAAGCGGCCAAAGCACTCGTGGCATCGGCTCGAGAAACCATGGATTCGGTTGGATCATGACCA
>CAYTDU010000380.1:0-5616 GCA_964436395.1 uncultured Gemmatimonadaceae bacterium
GCCCATGGAGAGATGGGCCGGCAAGGAACTAGCGTTCTCGACGAGCAACACGTCGATGCAATTCTCTAGAACCCACTGAAAAATCGCGGTCGCGACGTGGTTGGCGGTCCCGTCGAGATGACTCAGGAGTCTTTCCGGATCGTCGGGTGGGAAGTAAAACGCTCGGTTCTGTTCCCACTCGCATTCGGGAGAAAAGAACGACAGAAACCGTAGCGCCTTCTGGTTCTCTGGGGCTACGACATCCTCTTTGAAGTGACCGGAGAGCACATATATGTCGTGTCCCATTCTTTGGAGGACCGCTATCCACTTCTGGGTCTCCAGGGCGACACCGTCGATGTCGCCGATGCGTCCGATTATTATGCCGATTTTCATTTTGCCAAGTTACCGTTCTTCAGGTCGATACTACACCATGCATCATTCGGTGATTGGTCCCTCAGTTTTGTTTCGGATCCACTGATCCATCCACTGCTTCTGGTGCCATGTCCTCTCGTACTGGAGGCCGGGCTCACGCGGGCCGTGACCTGTGCGGGGGAGCCACACGAGTTTCGTCGGGACTCCGTTAGCCTTGAGGCCACGATAGAAGATCGTTGCCTGGTTCGGCGGCACGCGTGGATCGTTTTCTCCGTGGATAATCATGGTTGGGGTGGTCGCATTCGCGATAAACGCCAGCGGGTTCGACTTCTGGTACACCTCCCACATCCCCGGCTCGTATGGGCCAGCGCCGAAATACGCCTCGAATACGTGTTGGATGTCTTGCGTGCCCCACATGGCGATGTTTTCTGTTATCGCCGCTCCGGCAACTGCAGCCTTGAAACGGGATGTCTGGGTTACGCTCCACGCGGTCATGTATCCGCCGTAGCTCCAACCCATCACTCCCAGGGAGTCTGGGTGGGAGACACTTCGGGCCACCAACGTGTCCACACCAGCCATGATGTCCTGGAAGTCGAGTCCGCCCCAGTCGCCGACGACTGCCTGCAATCCTGACTCACCGTAACCGGACGAGCCCCTCGGATTCGGTAGCAGCACGACGTACCCGTCCGCAGCGTAACGCTGAGCGTCGGAACTGGAAGATGAAGCTTGAAAGTTCTGCACGTAGACTCCGGAGGGTCCCCCGTGGATCTTCACCACGGTCGCTCGCGGACCGTCACCGGGCGTCCATCCTAGGGGATAAACGACTATACCCTCCACGTCCCGGCCGTCCGCACCTTTCCAACGCAGCACCTCCGTGCTGCCCAGCATCCATTCCGAGGTGTGGCCGTTATGATCCGTGAGTGCTGTTTGCGCCTCTACGGACTCGGCGTTCGGGCGTCTGGAGAGCCGCGCCGCGTAGAGTTCCACGGCCTTGCTCGGGTCCTCGTGTGTGTACACTACCAACGTGCCGTCTTTCGAGAAGTCGGCAGACCCGTAAACGCCGCGATCGGGAGTCAAACGCACGGGCTGCCGATCGTCGAGCGACATGTAGAACAAGCCTCTAGTGGTTCCCGTTGTCGCATTGAAGAACGCACCGCTCCCGTCTAGCGAGAGCGTGAACCCTCCAGCCTCTATGTCCGCCACTGGCGTTACGTCCTCGGCGTCCCCTCCCTGTGCCGCCATCCGGAAGATGTGGCTCACCGCCACCTGGTACCGGTCGGTGAGCTGCCCAGAGTAGTAGATGTGTTGGCCGTCAGGGGAAAACTGCGGTCCACCGTCGGGCCCCGGGTTGTCAGTGAGCTTTCTCGGAGCAGTTGCGGAATCGTGAGCCGGGACGACGTAGATGTCGCTCTTCCACGAGTCCATCGGTCTGCTTGTTGGTGTGGCGGAAAACGCAATGAGGTTCCCGTCCGGGCTCCAGTCGAACGATCCCACGGTGAAGTTCTCACCTGCAGTGATGCGGCGCGCTTCTTCGTCTTCCACGTCGAGCAACCAAAGGTGAGATGGATGCCCAGGTTCGTCTTCGATGCTGATGTCGCGTCCAGATTCCTTGCGTTCCTTGTCGACGTCGGCCTCTGGGTCAGTTGCCCGGAACACGATGAACCTGCCGTCAGGAGACCACTGGTAGGACGAGATCGACGTTTCGTGGGCGAACAACTGTGTCGCTTCGCCTCCGAGACTGTTCATGAGGTAGATCTTCTGCATGCGGTCGCCGTCGTCTCCGTCACCACTCCGGGGTGAGAGGAAAGCGAAGCAATGACTCTGCGGGCGCCATTGAGGGCTGGTGTCGTTTTCCTTGCTCTGTGTGAGTTGCACGGGCTCGGCCCATGCGGAGCCGTCACGCCTCAGAAGCCAGATGTCGGTGTTTGTTTCATTCTCCTCTAGATCTGTGCTGGTGACCGTATACAGCACCGCCTGGCCGTCGGGCGATACCTGGACGTCGCCGAGTCTCTTGACTGTAAACAGGTCTTCGAGAGTCGGGCCGCCGTTATCCAGATCGTCTTGTTGACCGGCAGCCGGCCCAAATGTGAGTGTAGCTAGGAGAATAAAAGTGATCGGGAATCTCAGAGACAGAGCCATGTTGTATATCCCTTCCCGTTGCGGCTTCGGTTACCACTATTGCCAACGGCATGTATGTGTCTGATTCGACAATACTACACCACCGATCGCTCTTCGTAAGGCACGAACTCTCCGTGCTCTAGATAACGCCGCAGTAGCCGGAGGTAGTTCGCCCAACATGTGTTCGAGATCACGAAGTGCTCGTTGGCTTCTTTCCAACCAGTGTTGTAAAAACGGACTTCCACGGCGGCATCCTTCTCTGCCAACTCGAAGCCTACTCGCACGCCGGTCCAGTCTTCGTCCGCTCGTGTAATAACCAACTCGAACGCCGTGTTGGAAACGTACCTGGAGACTTCAGCACGCCAGTCGTACTCGGGTGCGAAGAACAGCTCATACTCCGCACCCGCTGCCGGTTTGCCCGTGCAGCATTTTGTCCACCACATATCGATTCCTTCGGGGGTAGAAACCGCCTCGAAAACGTCCGCGATGGAAGCATTGATGCGAAGCTGATGAAGGATGTCGGGCATCTGCGGTTGCCTCTTTCGTTCGTTGTTTATCTCGAAGTGACAGACATGTGCAGCCCTCGACGGACACCTTTGAGGATGCCGTTTCTCTGTGCTGCCATTCAATTCCACCTCAAGAGTCGGGCAAACGACTCCTGAGGCGCTATAGGGGTGTGCCCCATTGCCTCTGGCGTCACCCCCCTCCGCACAGCATCTTTGCCAAATATGCCGTTGGAATGCGTACCTTCAAGAGCGCGCCGCATGGAGGGTAACACGATGTACAAGTCCGTCCTGACATTGATAATACCGGTAGTCTTCTTGTTTTCCACGGTCGTCCCGGCGCTCGCACAGCGCGGCGCCGCTTTCACGGACGAACAGAGGGCCCAGCGCTGGGCAACTGAGAACGAACTACTGTCGGTCGCTATAGTCGAACGAAAGGTGATGATCCCAATGCGCGACGGGATCCGCATTTCTGCCGACATCTACCGTCCCAGAGACACATCGAAACAGTACCCGACAATCTGGGTGCGCACGCCGTACAACTCCAACTATTGGGACATCAACAACGGCGTACCGAGGGATATGTCGACGATTCTCAGAGACGTGAAACGCGGCTACGTCCACGTCTACATGCTGGAGCGCGGTCATTTCTTCTCAGAGGGCAATTGGGACATTCTTGGTCCGCCGTTGACTGATGGGCACGACGCCCTCGAGTGGATGACCAGCCAGCCGTGGTCCAACGGCAAGGTTGGAACGACCGGCTGTTCGTCGACGGCAGAGTGGCAACCAGCTGTCGCATCTTTGGGCCATCCTGGGTTCGCCGCGATGAACGTGCAGGGTTTCGGCGCTGGTGTGGGGCGCGTGGGCCCCTACTACGAGCAAGGCAATTGGTATCGCGGTGGAGCCATGCAAATGCTGTTCATTGGTTGGCTCTACGGCGAGCAGAACCAGGTGCGACCGATGTTTCCACGTGATGCCACACGAGAGGAATTGGTTCAGGCTGCCAGGCTATTCGATCTAGGAGAGCGGGCACCTCGTGTCGATTGGTCGCAGGCGTATTGGCACCTCCCCGTACAGGACATCATGAGGCATGTTGGTGGACCACGCGGGATCTTCGCCGACTCGATGCCGGTAGCCACCGGCGGCAGGATGATCCAGCGCACCCCCAATGATCCCGCCTGGTATAGGGGCGGGCTCTGGCATGACGACATGCCGTTGAATCTCCCTGGGCTTTGGTTCATCTCACTCTTTGATGTGGGACTAGCTCCCAACATCGAGATGTACAACCACGTTCGGGCAACCGCCGAGGGAGATGCTGCCGAACAGCAGTGGATGATTCTGGCACCAATCACCCACTGCGGTTTTCGCAGAACAGACACCGGTGCGGATGGCGCCTCTGTCGGTCCGGAGGAGTACATCGCAGGCGAACGCAATCTGGGTGATGTGCGGTTCAACTACCAGGAGATCATGTTTCAGTTCTTCGACCGCTTTCTGAAGGGCGAGGGCGGTGAAGTGCTCGACACGCTGCCAAAGGTGCACTACTACACCATGGGGAGCAACGAGTGGCATGCGTCAGATACGTGGCCACCGGCGGGTGCGGAGGAGATGACGTTCTATCTCTCGAGTGGCGGGAACGCCAACACGATGGCAGGTGACGGCGCACTCACATCGGCGCCGCCAAGCTCGGACAACCCGGACAGGTTCACGTACGACCCGATGGATCCTGTAATGTCGCACAACGGGAGTTCGTGGCCCGTGGGTTCCGTTGACCAACGAGAGATGGAGGATAATCCCAATATCCTCGTCTACACCTCAGAACCGTTCCGCGAAGGTACGGAGGTGAGTGGGCCCATTGTTCCCACTTTGTTCGTGTCTTCGGATGCGAGAGACACCGATTTCACGGTTCGAGTGATCGACGTGTATCCCGATGGCCGGGCCTATAGCCTCGACGAGTCCATTCAACGCATGCGATATCGCAACGGCTACGATCAACCCGAAGTGTGGATGGAAGCTGGGGAAGTATACGAGGTGACGCTGCAGCCGTTGGTCACGAGCAACTACTTCGACAACGGTCACCGACTACGCGTCGAGATTGCGAGCAGCAATTTCCCTCGTTTCGACCGAAACCTGAACACGGGCGGTAACAACTACGATGAGACGGAGAGTGTAGTTGCGCACAATGTCGTTCATCACTCTACTCGGTACCCGTCGCGGATCACGCTGACAGTGGTGAGGCGCTGAAGCTGACTCCCTGAGGGGCGGCCCCCGAATTGGCGAGCCAGCCCCTCCGGCTGAGGTTTGATTTCTGTATGTGTAATTCGATTCAACCTGCTCTCAGCACAACGCTTGAAAGGGCTAGGTTGTTCTTGAGACTCAATTCGATGACGTCACCTCCGGACACTATCACGGGCGGAGCTGCATATCGCTGAGGTGAACCAATAGGCGCGGCCACGAGACGGACTTCGGTATTGCTAGCCGAGAGCCAACTGGGTAGCTCCAACTCTCGAGTCGAATTCGACGTGACGGTACCGATTCTCCACGAAGCCCCGCCCTGCCGCACCGCGTAGATGCGCATGTCAAGCCAGTTGAGATTTTCCACCCTTACAGCTATGCGGTTCGGCTCGGTTGCATCCGCTCCGTCTAC
>CAYTDU010000381.1:0-5610 GCA_964436395.1 uncultured Gemmatimonadaceae bacterium
TTAACCCTACGGACGTCCCACTATGCTACTCGGAGTTGTCAGTGACACCCACGGTCACGTCGAACTTACCCGCGAGGCGATCCAGATGCTAAAAGCCCTGGAGGTCGACCAGGTGATCCACTGCGGCGACATCGGTTCCGACACGATTATCCCGCTATTTGAGCCGTGGCCCACCTACTTCGTACTGGGAAATGTCGACCACAACAGGCAACACCTTGAGCAGGCGATTGCAGAAGCGGGACAAACCTTCTGCGACCGTTTCGGTTCGATCGAAGAAGAGGGTCGCAGAATCGCCTTCCTACATGGAGACGACGAACGTCGACTCCATGAAGCCATTCATTCAGGCGACTGGGACCTGGTCTGCTCAGGGCACACTCATGTTGCAGACCTACATGGCGACACGTGGGCCCTTAACCCTGGCGCAATCTATCGCGCGAACCCACATTCTATCGCCGTGGTGGAGCTCCCGGAGCTTCGTATCACCAACGTACCGGTCTAGCTTCTGTCGTCGCAACGACAACATCCTGACAAAACCGATCAGCCGGCCATGCGGCGACTGATTCGATTGATCGGAATGATCATCTCGGACGGCTCGGCCTGGTAGCGATACTCCATGACGTACGCATCTTCGGGCGTGTCGTCATAGTATTCTCGCAACACACTCGTGGCACGAAATCCATTGTTGCGAAAGAACAATTGTGCCTCGAGATTCGTCTCTCGAACTTCGAGCAGCACGCGTGTTCGGCGTTGGAAGGAGAGTTTGCTCACCAGCTTCGCAATCATGTGAGATCCCGCGCCACAACGCTGAAACTCAGGATTCACCGCGAAGTTCAGAATATGAAGGCGAGTCTTATGCAACTCGTAGATCATAAAGCCGACAACGCGTTCGTCGTGCTCGGCGACCATTCCGATGCAGTTGCGTTGACGCAGACAGCGAATGAAATCTTCTTCAAACCAAGGAAACTCGAAACAGCTATTTTCAATCTGTAGGACCTCCGGCATGTCGCGCCGAATCATCCAACGGATGTGAACGGAAAGATCCTGTTTTTGCTGAGACGACATCACTGGGCCTCCTTGCCTCGTCGGCCTCGAATCAAAATCACGTCCTCATGACGTGACGCCTTAAATCGAGGCGGTACCGTATCACAACCGCCTAATTGTGCCAAGGCGAAATTAGGACGATAAAACATGCCCGCAAGACCGATCGACGTCCCCAAATATTGCAAGGTTTTCCGATAGAAAACGCGCCAACGAGAGCTCATCTAGATGCGCCGATGAGTCGCTATCAGCTCCGCGGCATAAGCCTTATCCCACCCCATCTCATCGCCAGAATCGTGCCAGCATAACCAGCATTTGGCCGAACGGCACATGATTACTCGCGCTCCCCTCAAAGGTACCTCGGTGGCGGTATCGAACGTTTTACCGCCGAATCACGGGCTGCCGAGGCAGGGGGAAGCGAAGTGCGAACCAAGCACTCAAAGCCACTACCGCTAACGCTAGCAGGGCCGAGGACCAAAGAAGCCAGACCAGGCCGGCAGACAGCATTCCGAGAACGTGGGGCCACCGCCAGACGATGTCAGAAAAATGACCACTCCGCACAAGCCAAACGATTCCCGCAAGCGACAGCATGAACAGCCCTGCGATCAAAACCTGTCGCGACCGGAAGGGGCTCGCATGTTCCGCGGACTGCAGAGATATTCCATCTGGCCCTCCGGGCATGCTTAGCACGATCGAGTCGATAGCCCCAGGTAGATCTGATCCCGTTTGTACCGCAAGTTTGATCGTCGCGGGATCGGTCGTCCCACTCGCGGTTGGCAGCAACACGCGAACGAACTGATTGGTGAAAGCAGCTTGCTGCTGACTCACTTGCCGCAGCTGCTCGACCGCCCGCTCTCGCATGAGTTCATCGCTAACATTCCTCAACTGCAACTCAATCCGTCGACGCAGCATTTCGATCCGTCGAGCCCAGCGTCGATACCAATAGGCGACAACCTCATTCGGTTGTTCGGAAGTCACATCGGCAACTAGCTCTGAGATAATGCTTAGTTGCTCCAGGTCACTTACCAACGGATTGAGGGCATGGTGTCCCTTGGAGGCTACCACTTCAAAACGATTCCCAACGCCAGAAGTCATGTCCAACGCCCAGAATGTCCGTTCGACCTCGATCTTCCGCGCATCTCCAAGTTCGCCGGAGTCGAGAGACGCTCCAAGATCGTATAAGGATGGTACACCAAGCTCCAATTCCCTGTCCTGCGAATTAACACTTCCCTGATAAACAATCTCAATCCGATGAGGCAGCTGATCGGATCCGAGACTGATGATCGGACTCTGTTCGTCGTCTGAAATCGCCACTGGCAGGCCAGCCACGCGAACACGTCGAATCTCCGTTCTGTCGGGCATCACCAGACGACAAGCCTTACGTCCCGAAGGCTCAAGATCGAATGAAGCCACGCTGAAGAACTCATTGTCGCTGACCATCGTCGTCTGAATGTTTGCTAGTCGCACCTGAGGATTACCACGCCGAGATGCAATCCGGGCAACCGCCGCACTGAATTGCCCGCCCAAGACCTGCATCTTTAGCTCGTGTTCGGCGGAGGACAACACTTTGACGTTTCCGTGCACCTCCCAAAGAATCTGTTGCCCCTCAACCTGCCGTGGAACCACGACGTCGCGATCAACTTCGTAGTTTCCAGCCAAACGCACGTCAGGAACGCGAACCCGTTCGCCCGTTGCAAACGACAACGGCGCGCGAACTTGAATCGAGAACGTATCCGTTACGGCATCATTCGGGTAGATAACAAGCTGTCGAGCCTGCGAGTTCGGCAGATCGACCAGCCGGTGACTCACACTAGGGGAGATTTCAATAGGATCCGCCATGGATGGCGGAATCTCAAATCGAAGCGTGCCAACGGAGCCAGCCTCCACCTGAATCCGATAGTCCGCAGCGACACTCCAATCGCCGTGAGTCAACGCAATCTTGGTGGTCTGCTGACAGCGGATTTCCGGCGTATTCGCGGCGACGAAAAATTCTCCCGTCGCCTCGTCATCGAGTTCAAAGACGCCAACCTTGCGGCCTAGACTCAGACGAGTTGAATCGATCAGCGACAACAGGCTCACTGCCGGACCGCGAAGCTCCTGAATACCGCTCTGCGCCTGAAGATCTACAACGACTTCGTCTTGCCGAAATACAGCCATCCGATTGCCGACATTCCCGACATCCTGAAGCGCAAATCGCGGCAGTTCGATACGCGCCGCTTTGATCGGTAACTCCCCGACCACGCGGAGGCGATGCTGGCCAGACACCGGTTGCGCAAAGAACAGCGTGACCGTACCGTCCGCTGCCTGCGACCAACGGTGAAGAAGATCCACACCATCGCTGGACAGCGACACGTCCACCGCATCGAATCCGCGTGGAGCCTTCAGTTGATGCTGGAACAAGTGGCCTTCGCGGGTATTCAAGACCGCTTCGAACTGGACTCTTGCCATGGAGTCCTCGAACGCTAGCGCCAGTTCGCTCTCCCCTATCGTCTCTGGCGGCCGCGAGCGAGTTAACACACTCCAAACGGAAGCCGGACCGGACAATCGAAACGTCGACTCTGGAGCAGGCACACCGAAATTCGGCAGGGCAACTCTTTCCTCGTCTCCCACGGCAGTAAGATCACCGCCATTCTGAATATCGTATGTAAGACTTGGATCGATGGTGAGCGCGACATAACGACGGTCGGTTCTTGCATCGAGCAAAGTCAGGTTGGGCGGCCGCAGCTTCCCGATACCAGATGCAATCTCAACAGAAAACGTCAGCGTCAAATCTCGCAAAGGTCGATCGGGAAACGCGGATTCAATCACGTACGTCGTTGCTTCCCCTGGCTTCCCCTCACTTCGGGAAATGTTGTACGGAGACTCGCCCTCTTCTATTAAACGCAAACGCCGATCGGCCAAGACTCGCACCGTTCGCGGCAGAGAAACACCGCGTCGCGGCTCCCACTTGGCAACTAGGCTGACACTTTGCGGCTCAATCTGAAGCCAAGTGAATTCGTCGACCCGAACTTCCGATCCGTTGCGACGCTCACTCCGCCAAGAAACTTGCAGTTGGCCCGTCGCCCCCAAGGCGAAGCGATGAAGATCGCCCGTCGCATTCCCCGAAATCGGTCCGGCCTCACTCTCAACCACAGGCTCCGGAGCCCCGGTCGCCCTTTCAAACTCAAGCCGTGCAGACGGAATTGGGGGAATCGCCATCTGAAAACCGATTCCTTCGCTCGTCTGGTAAAACGCAGGAAGAAGAGGTACGACAACCCGATATCTGCCGCGGCGTGGTACAGCAACAATAAGCCGATCACCTTCGCTGTTCCACCTCACCTGGGCTTCGCGGCCATCGATCGTGGCGACACCTTGGATCTCAACCTGGTCGCGTAACAGGGCAATCGGCACATCCACTGAATCCGCAAAGGTTTCGATATCGAAGCTCGCGGAAAATCGAGAAAGCTGCTGCTCCGCATTCGCAACTCCCTGTTCCAAGAATCCTCGGTAAACACTCCGTGTAATCAACCAAGTCGTATCCGGACCGCGACGTGGTGTCGCAAGTCGCATAAGGTCTTCGTAGGCAGCTCGGGGAATGAAAACGGACTCTCCAACCCGCTCCTTCTTCGCGTCGATCGGAATTACAACCGGATAAACACGTGGTTCCGCAGCGTCTTCCTCTGCCTCAGCTGGTGTCACCGCAATTAGCACTCCTGCTCCGGCCAGCAGAAGAAATACTTGCAACCCACGAAGCACCGTCGAGCCCTCGGGGGCCGCTACCAGACTGGAAACACTGTCCTCCGAATCCGGGGCACGTGAGGGAGTTGCCAGACGTCGAACTCTCAGCAGCCGGACTCCGGCCGCCAATAGGGCTCCAGTAAACGCCCCAGCTGCCACAGTCGCCCAAGCAGGTGGAGCCATGATCGCAACAAGTCCGGTTACAAGCACGATCCCCACCCAGACCTTCAGGTTGGATGGCGAGACACATAGCAATCCTGCCGTACAAGCAAGAAAGCAGGTCCAAGCAAGCGTCGTTGAGACCGCAGTACGAACCAGCACAAAACGCGTGGCCTTGGAGAACCTCGGAGCCACACGTTGGTAGGTACTCCACCCATCGGAAGCACTCAACAACTCCGCCGAATTTGCAATTTGCATCTTCGTGGCAAGCGTCTCGTCACTGTTTTCAACAGCCATCAAACCGGCTGTCGACCGTAGCTCTCCCAAGGGCCCCAGTAATCGATCTCGCATGCCGAGATGATGCCTAGTGAGGTTTGGATCGTCGCGAACGGAAGCCACCTCGTAACCCGGTGGCGTCAGAATCGTGGCCTGCCACTGGAGCACCGGCAAGTTAATCTCCGGACAAGGAAGCGACACCTCGCTCCATAAGCTGCCGAGCGGCGATTGTTTCGTGTCGTACCGCATTCGCACCACGGGATACTTCTTTCCGCCAGGCAGGTCGATGGAAATCGTGCCAATGCCACCGGCCGCCTGTGGGACATCGTCAACGTAGACTGTCCGCAACTCACAGGAATCGGGCAGATTGAGAACGATACGGGGCTGCCCTGTGTTTTCAAGAAAGAATGCCGCCTCGTG